>NZ_JBPGXO010000071.1:0-11502 GCF_056755555.1 Luteibacter sp. SVR4-7G
AGCCACCACCGTGCGCGTCGTCGCATAGGCGACGCCTTCGCTGGTGGGCGGGGTGGTATAGCCCTGGAACACCGCGATCAGTGAGACCACGATGCCGAAGGCGATGGACTTGAGCAGCACGCCGTCGACGATGTCCTTGCGGATGTCGACGGTGGCGGTCATGTTCGACCAGAAGGTGCCGTTGTCGATGCCCAGCCAGGTGACGCCGACCAGGTGGCCGCCGAACACGCCCATGGCACAGAACACGACGGCGAGCAGGGGCAGAGCCACCACGCCGGCGAGAAAGCGCGGCGCGGCCACGTAGGCGATCGGGTCCACGGCCATCATTTCCATGGCGTCGAGCTGGTCGGTGGCGCGCATCAGGCCGATCTCGGCGGTGACCGAGGTGCCCGCGCGGCCGGCGAACAGCAGTGCCGTGACGACCGGCCCGAGTTCGCGATAAATGGCGATGGCGACCACGGTGCCCGTGGCCGAGGTGCCGCCGAAGATCGAGAGCACGTCGTACAGCTGCAAGCCCAGCACCATGCCCACGAACAGGCCGCAGGTCATCACGATGGTGAGGCTCATGGCACCGACGAACCAGATCTGCCGGATCGTCTCGCGGCCGTGCCGGAAGCTGCGCGGGATGGCCGCCAGGATCGTCAGGAGGAACAGTCCGCACGCGCCGATCTGGGTCAGGCTGCGAACGACGATGTTGTCGTCCCTGCTGGTCATGCCTTGCCTCCGGGAAAGCCGAGCGCGGCGGCGTAATCGCCGGCGGGATACTGGAAGGGCACCGGGCCGTCCGCTTCGCCGCCGAAGAACTGCGCCGTCCACGGCGAACCGTCGCCGGCCAGCGTGGCGGGGTCGCCCTGCGCCACGACCTTGCCGTTGGCGATCAGGTACACGTGGTCCGCCACCTTCTGCACGGCCGCGAGCTCGTGCGCCACGAGCACGCTGGTGATGCCCAGCGTCTCGTTCAGCGTGCGGATGAGCAGCAGCACCTGGTTCAATGCGATGGGATCCAGGCCCACGAAAGGTTCGTCGTAGAGGATCAGCGCGGGATCGAAGACGATGGCACGGGCCAGCGCCACGCGCCGGGCCATGCCGCCGGAGAGCTCCGTGGGCATGAGCCGGGCCGCGCCCCGCAGCCCCACGGCCTGGAGCTTGTTCAGCACGATGTTGCGGATGAGTTCTTCCGGCAGCCTCGTGTGCTGGCGCAGCGGGAAGGCCACGTTCTCGAACACGTCGAAATCCGTGAGCAGCGCGGAATTCTGGAACAGGTAGCCGATCCGCTCGCGCAGTTCGAACAGACGCTCGCGCGACAGTTCCGGCACGTTGCGGCCGTCGACCTCGACGCTGCCCGCGTCGCCGCGCATCTGCCCGGTGATGTGCTTCAGCAGCGTGGTCTTGCCGGTGCCGCTGGGGCCCATGATGGCCGTGACCTTGCCGCGCGGGATGTCGAGGTCGAGCCTGTCGAAGATGGTCTTGCCGTTGAGGACCGTGGTGAGTCCGCGCACGCGGACGATGACGTCGTCGGTCATGGGGCGATCAGCTCCTCGATCAGCGATTCGTGGCGGCGGGCCGCCAGCGGCGCGCGTTGGCGCACCGCGCGGACGATGGCCCGGAGGTCGCCCAGGGCGTCCTCGAAGCGGTCGTTCACGATGATGTAGTCGAACTCGTGCGCGTGAGCGATCTCCTCGCGCGAGTTGAACAGGCGGCGCTCGATCACCTCGGGGCTGTCGGAGGCGCGGCCGCGCAGGCGGCGCTCCAGTTCCACCCTCGAGGGAGGCAGGATGAACACGCTCACGCAGTCCCGCTTCGCGCTGCGCACCTGGCGCGCGCCCTGCCAGTCGATCTCGAGGAGCACGTCGCGGCCCTGGCCGAGGGTGCCTTCGACCACCGTGCGCGAGGTGCCGTAGAGGTTGCCGTGCACTTCGGCGTGCTCCAGGAAGATGCCGTCGGCGATCTCGCGCTCGAAATCCGGCCGCTCCACGAAGAAATAGTGCCTGCCGTATTCCTCCCCCACCCGGGGCGGACGCGTGGTATGCGAGATGGACAGGGAGATCTCCGGCTCGCACTCCAGCAGCGCATTGACCAACGTGGACTTGCCCGCACCGGAGGGCGCAGCCACCACGAACAGGGTGCCTTCGGTCATCCGCGGGTAACTCGTTGGGGGTACATGGCTCGCTCCCGGTGGCACCGGCGCACCGAACGGGTCGGTATCGGCACGCATCCTGTTGTACAAAAGGGGATTGTACCGGGTTTCGGGGCCACGTCCTCCATCGCCCTCCTGCGCGCCCGGAATCGGTTACGCAAGCAACGATCATGTGCCATCAGTCATGCACGAAACCCCTTTAAAAAAGGGCTCAAAACGCAGTTCGATTACACGCGTTTAATGCGCCGCAGCGCATCTTCGGTCATGCGTCGGGGACGAAGCCCGGCGCGGGACCGGCCCACCGATCTATGCTCGCCCCTTGGGCTTTCCGCCGCGGGCGAGGACGCGAGACCCGGCTCGCCCATCCGCTTCCGCACGAGTTCGTGCACCGAGGCATGGCCATGTACGTCGCCCTTACCCTCAACGCCCTCAACTACTCTCCGCACAAGCTGGAGTTCGAAACCGTGCGTCACCTGGACGCCGTCCGCCGGCACAACTGGTCGCCGGGCTATTACGCGACCAGCGACGATGTCGCCCTGGGTCACACCCTGGACGAGATCGCCGCCGCCGAACTGGCACGGGCGGAGTCCTCCCCCAATCCGCGGCAGGCCTCCCCCGACGCGGACCTCGAAACGGCCTAGGGAGCGCCGGAGGCGCTTTCTGGCCGCTTGTAGACGACACCGCCCTTCATCACGAAGCTGACGTGGGCGAGCGTGCCGATGTCCTTCGTGGGATCGCCCGGGACGGCGATGATGTCGGCGTCGAGGCCGCTGCGCAGCTGGCCGATCCGGTCCTGCTGGCGCAGCACCTTCGCGTCGACGGCGGTGGCGGCCAGCAGGGCCTGGGCCGGCCGCATGCCGTCGCGCACCATCCATTCCAGCTCCTTGTAGTTGGTGCCGTGGGTGAATACGCCCACGTCGCTGCCGTTGCCGATCGTTACCCCTGCATCCAGGGCCGTCCGGAAGGCCTTGGCGGATTTCTGCATGTCCTCCGTGGGCGGCTGGCCGGGCTTCCATCCGCCGAAATATTCGGCATAGGCCGCGCTCGCTTCCAGCGTGGGCATGTACGCCACGCCATGCTTCTTCATCAGCGCGAAGACCTCCGGCGTGCCGTCATAGCCATGCTCGATGGTGTCGACACCGGCAAGCACCGAACGGCGCATGCCTTCGGCCGTACTCGAATGCACCGCCACCGGAAGGCCGAGCGAATGGGCCATGTCGACGCCTGCCTTCAGCTCTTCCTCGGTGAACGTGGGTACCGAGCCCTTGCTCTTGCCGCAGTGGTAATCGGCGTAGATCTTGATCCAGTCCGCCCCGTGCGCCGCCTGGTCGCGGACGGCGTCGATCATCTGCGCGGCGCCGCTGACGGGAATGCCGCCCTGCGGCAGGTCGATGTCCTCGCGGAAGCCGAGCGGGCCCGGGCCGTAGCAATGCGCGGCGATGGTCGCGCGCGTGGCGACGAAGAGGTGCGGCCCAGGGATGAGACCCTTGTCGATGGCGCGCTGCACGTCGACGTCCGCGTAGCCGGCGCCTTCGGTGCCGAGGTCGCGCAAGGCGGTGAACCCGCTCATGAGCGTGTCGCGTGCATGCTTCACGGCTTCCACGGTACGGAAGGCGAGCGTCTCCTTGAGCACCTGGTCGTTCCAGAGCGTTTCGTTGTAAGGGTGCAGGAAGACGTGCGAATGCGCGTCGATGAGGCCGGGCAAGAGCGTCGTGCCCGGCAGGTCGATGGTCTGCGTGCCGGATGGAGCGGCGACCTTCGCTGCGGGCCCGACATCGGCGATCTTTCCGCCCTGCACCAGGACGACCCAGCCCTCGTGCGTCTGTTCGTCGCGTGCGTCGAAGACACGGTCGGCCTTCAGTAGAACCGTGCCCGTGGGCGCCGGCGCGTCGACCGCGGCCGCCCCCATGGACAACAGCGACAAGGCAAACCATCGCCACAGCTTCGTGCGTCCGGCCATCGTGCTTCTCCCCTTGAAAAAAAATCTGACTGCGACCGTCTTGCAAATACTACGGAACGACAGGATCTTGCGAACGTCGCCGCACCCTCAGTCGCCCGGGTGGTATGTCCGCTCCGTATGCCCTTGCAGGTCTTCCGGCCAGAAGTACACCTTGCGCAGGTTTCCGGTCGTGTACCGCTCGGCTTCGTCGTTGAAATGCCTGGACGCCGGGTCGCCGCTTTCGCCGCCGGCGGTGATCGCGCGTGCACTTACCTTGTCGCCGAACTCGACCACGGCGACGAAGCTGTTGCCGCTGGTGCCGTAGTAGCGCTTCGTGCCGGGCCAGCGGTGGGCGCCGAACGAGGCGAGCGAGCCCCAGCGCGACGAAGTGAACGGCACGGGGATGCTCGGCTTCGTGTCGTCGAAGTGCTGCTTGATGGCGCCGTCCACGCGCTGGAAGCGGTTTACCTCGCCCCAGGGCACGCCCCAGCTGCCGAAGTCCTGCTCGAGGCGGTCGGCGGCTTCGGCGAGCGCGCCCAGGCGTGCCTTCGGCCCGGCCTTCTCCGCCATCACGTCGTAGACGGAGAGACCCTCGGCGGTGTCCAGCTTGCTCGCCTTGTCCCAGAGGATGTCGCCCCAGAACACCGCGAGCGAGGTCGGCATGGAAGCGATGCCCCAGCGGTAGTCCCACGTGCGCAGGAGCGCGATGGGCCCGGCGAGTTCCTGCTTCATCGGATCGCTTGCGGGCAGCGCATCGTAGTCCGCGATGAGGATCGGGAGCTGGCGCGCGAAGGCCGGCAGGTACGGATCGAAAGCGGCATCGATGAGCGAAGCGAGGGTGAAGCCCGTGCGGCCCGTGAGTACCCGTGTCGCGTGGAGGCCGCGCGGATTCTCTCCGACCGAATCCATGTAGCGTGGAAAGTCGGCCTGCTTCGGGCTGTCCGGACCTGCCGCCGAATACGGCCAGTCGTTCGTGTTGAAGATCCAGCCGGTGGCGGGATTGAAAAGATGCGGCGCCTTGTCGAGCGGCAGCAGCCCTTTCCAGTCGGTGTCGGGATCGCTGCCATCGACCGGCTTCGTATAGTCGAAGCGGTCGTCGCGCTTCGGAATGAACTGCGGGTGCAGGTACGCGATATTGCCCTTGTCGTCCGCATAGAGCGTGTTGTTCGATGAGTTCGCCTTGAGCTCCGCCACCTTCATATAGGCCGCGTAGTCGTTGGCCTTGGTGCGCAGCCAGCTCTGCTGCAAGGCTTCGAGCGGCTTGTTCATCAGCGCCTCCGCGATCCACTTGTCGCCGTCCGCGCGAACGATGGGACCGTGGTGCGTGGCATAGGTGGTGAACCTGCGCTCGGCGATCGACCCGTCGCCCGTGCGCACGGGCACGACGATCTCGCGGACGGTCACCGGCCGCAGCTCCTTGCCGTAGCGGTAGAACAGCTTGCCGTCCTTGCGTTCGATCGTCTCGGCGAACTCGTCCACGACGTCGGCGCCGGTCGAGGTATGCATCCAGCCGATGTGCTTGTTGAAGCCCTGGTAGATGAAGAACTGGCCCCAGGTCACGGCGCCGTAGGCATCGAGGCCTTCGTCGCTGGACATCTGCAGTTCGGAGCGGAAGAAGAAGGACGTATGCGGATTGATCAGGAGGAGCGCGTGACCATTCGTCGTGAGCTTCGGCGCGATGGCGATGCCGTTGGAACCGGTCGGCTCGGCCCAGCTGGACGGCGGCACGAACTGCGCGAGCGCGCCGTCCGGATCCTTGCCGTAGAACGCCTGCAAGCCGGAAGGCTTCACCCGCTCGATATCGCCGCCGATGCTGCCCTCGCTGAAGCTCAATGCCATCCACGGCTCGAAGTGCCTGATGACGCGCGGATGCACGCCGGGATGCGTCGCCAGGTAGTCATTGAGCCCGTCGGCCCAGGCATCCATCAGTCCTTTCAGCCACGCCGGCGAGCGCGCATACATCGACTTCAGCTGCGTCTCGTCGACGAACAGGCGCTGGCGCAGATCGGTCCACAGTGCGGATTCGCCCTCGGCCTGCGCCATCCAGCCCAGCGAGGTGAGGTAGTTGGTCTCGACACGGTTGAAGTCGTCTTCAGCCTGGGTGTACGCCATGCCGAAGACCGCATCGGCGTCGCGCTTGCCGTGCACGTGGGCAATGCCCCAGTCGTCGCGCACGACGGTGACCGCGGCGGCCTCTTTCTTCCAGCGCGCCGCATCGGTTGCCTCCGTGCCGGCGAATACGGCGGGGCTGGCCAGGACGATGGCGACGAACAGGGCATGCCGGCGACGGATCATCAAGATAGTTGCCATGGAAGGGATCACCGATGCTAGCCCTTTCCCGGCGCATCCGGTCAAGTGCCGGACGTCTCTACTTAGCCGTTCCGGAAAACTCGATCACCGCGCCCTCGGCGGGACGCAGTCCCGCCTTCGTCGCGGGCTCGCTGCCTTCCCGCGACCACGGCAGGCCCTTGCCGAAATCCCCGAGCGAGGCGTATCGCCCCACGACGTTCGCGTCGCGCAGCAGGTAGGGCACGCCGTCGCCGGACATCGGGCCGGCTCCCGTGCTCACGTGCAGGTGCAGATGCGGCCCCGTGGAGTTTCCCGTGTACCCGAGCGAACCGATGACCTGGCCGGCGGTGACGTGATCGCCGCGACGGACCCGGACGCTGCCGGGCTTGAGGTGCTCGTAGTGCGCGTACAACCCGTCGCCCAGCGCGAGCGAGACGAAATTCCCGCTCGCCTCGAGTCCGGGATATTTGCGGTTTTCCAGCACCGGGCTTTCCGCCATGCCGTCGTGTACCTCGACGACGGTGCCCGACGCGACGGCGAGCACGTCCTGGCCGTAGCCGTACCAACTCGCCACCTTCATTTCGTCGCCCTGGTAAAGCCCACCCTTTTCGCCGACGAGCATCCAGTCGATCGCGAAGCGTTGCGGTATGCCCGACGAGCCGTCTCCGCTGGAGATGACCCGGCGATGGCCGCGTGGCGCGGCGACCGTGTAGACGGCGACCCAGGGCCCCGTTCGTACCGGCGGCGCGAGTACGGGAAGCGGCTGCGTGACCAGGGGACTGCGGCCGACCGCCTGGCATTGCGGTGCCGCCTTCGTATCGCTGGGCGCCCGAAAACAGACGACGTGCGCGATCGCCTCCGGCGGAGGACCGGAACGAAGGGGCACCTCCAGGTAAACGATCCGCGTGTCTCCCGGCTGCAGGACCGACGACGAAGCCTGGGTGCCGGGCGAAGCGATGCGATCCGCCAGGTCCTTTCCTTCCCAGCGCACGAGTGCTTCGCGCGGCTGCGCCGCATCGATCGCGTCCAGCCGCAGCACTTCCATGGGCGCGCTGCCGGGGTTGGCCAGGTGCAACTCATAGACCAGCCACGTCTTGCCCGCCATGGGAAATGGCCAGGGTGGCGACGCGACCGTCGCCTGCACATGTTCGCCGCCGATGTGGGCCACTTGTTGCGGGACCGCGGCTTTGACGGTTTCCATGGCACCGGCGGCCTGCCCGGCCGTCGCACATGCGAGCCACAGCGACAGCGATGCGACGATCGTATTTTTCATGGGCAATGGCCCTGCTCAGGTGCACCGCGGAAGAAGATAGCGTCTATCAGCCGGCATGGTCATATGTACCTGCCGATCAGCTCGTGCAACCGGCGACAGGCATCGGGAATCTGCGCCTGTTTCGCCGTGGCGATGCCGAGGAGCAGCCCACGGCCCGGACGGCTGCGCCCGTCGAACCACCGCGATAGCGGCTCCGGCGCCATTCCCAGCTGGCGCGCCTCGCTGGCGATGATGCTATCCGGCGCGCTGTCGGGCAGGCGCAGAACGGCGCTCAGGCCGCCGATGCGTACGTCGTAACCGCGGCCTTCCAGTGTCGTCCTCAGCAACTCGCCGCGTTCGGCATAGATGCGCTTCATGCGCCGCAGGTGCCGCATGTAGTGGCCTTCGCGCATGAACTCCGCGATGGCCTGCTGCACGGCCGGGCCTGGTGCCGAGCCGAGGCACATCACGATCTCGTTGAACCGCTCCACGAGCGACGGCGGGACGACGGCGAAGCCCAGGCGCAGCGACGGGCTCACCGTCTTGCTGAAGGATCCGATATGGACCACCCGGCCGAAGCCGTCCAGCGAAGCGAGCGCCGGTGCCGCACGCCGCTTGAGCTGGAGTTCGCCGAGGTAATCGTCCTCGATGATCCAGGCGCCCGTGCGCTCGGCCCACTCGATCAGTTCCACTCTCCTGCGCAAGGACAAGGTCGGACCCAGGGGCGCCTGCTGGCCGGGCGTCACGAGGACGACCGCGGCGTCGGGGGCGTTCGCGATGCCGTGGTCCACGTCCATGCCCTCCTCGTCCACCGGTATGGGGACCGTGGCCAGACCGGCCAGTTCGAGCGCGCGGCGGCTTTGGAAGAATCCGGGATCCTCCATCCATGCCTTACGGCCTTCGACCCCGAGCAGCTTCAGCACATAGCCGAGCGCACCCGTGAACCCGGCGGTGATGAAGACCTGTGACGGCCGGCAGTCGAGGCCGCGCGCCAGGGCGAGATGCGCGGCGATCTCCCGTTTCAACACCGGCTCGCCGCGCGGATCCGGATAAACCGCCAACGCGGCGACCTCGGCACGGGCGGCCTGGGCGCGCAACCGGGAAAGCAGCCCGACGGGAAGCTGGTCCGATGCCGGCACGCCCATCTGGAACATGGACGGCGGCGCGAAGAGATGCGCGTACTGCGGGGGAGCGGGGTCGGCCTCCCCTGTGCGAGCCACGGCACCGGCCCGCATCGGATGATCGGCGACCCGCGTGCCGCCCGAACCTGCCGACACCACCACCTGTTCGTCCGCCAGACGCTCGTAGGCCGACTTCACCGTGCCGCGCGCCACTCCGAGCTGCGCCGCCAGGGTCAGCCACGAGGGCAACCGCGCCCCGGGCGCCAGCGCACCGCTCTCGATCGCGGCAAGAACGCCAAGACGGATCTGCTCGGCGAGCGTAGTGCTGGCCGCACGGTCGAGCTTGATGTCCAGTAACGGCGTCATGCCGTCATGGTACATCCAGTGCGAGCGTTCCTGGTTCTTTCCGGTGCACCAGGGCCGGCGCAAGATGCCCTATCCCCACGGAGTCAGCCCATGAAAGCGAACCGCTTCCTCACCACCCTGACAGCTGTTGCCGCGATGTCCCTCGCCGCCGTCGCCGGCGCCCACGACGCGGGCGACAGCGTCAAACCCAATTTCTCCCACGCCATCCCCAACATTCCCGGCAAGACGCTCACCGCCGTGGAAGTGACGTATCCGCCGGGCGGCGCCAGCCATCCGCATACCCATGCGAAGTCGGCCTTCATCTACGCGTACGTCGTATCGGGCGCGATCGAGAGCAAGGTCGACGATGGCCCGGCACGGGTCTACAGGGCTGGCGAGTCATTCTTCGAAGCCCCCGGCCAGCACCACGGCGTGAGCCGCAATGCGAGCAAGACGGAGCCGGCGAAGCTGCTCGCCGTGTTCGTGGTCGACAGCAATGAGACCACGCTGACGACGCCGGACAAGTGAGACGAGCCGCATGAATCGTTCGATCTTCCAACTGGGCGTCGTGATCCCGGGCAGCCGCATCGCACGCGAAGCGGCCGAGCTGCTGCGCGATACCGGACACAACCTGCTGTTCCAGCACTCCCACCGCGTGTACCTGTGGGCGGCGCTGCTCGGGAAGCGCGAAGGCCTGGCTTATGACCCGGAGCTGCTCTATACCGCCGCCATGTTCCACGACCTCGGACTGACGGAGCATTACCACCGGAGCCAGCTGCGTTTCGAAGTGGACGGCGCCAATGCGGCGCGCGACTTCCTGCGCAGCCATGGCATCGACGAGGCCGACGCACAGAAGACGTGGGCGGCCATCGCCCTGCACACCACGCCGGGCATTCCCGAGTTCCTGCACCCGGAAGCTACGCTACTCCACGTCGGTGCCGGCATGGACGTGGCCGGCCGTCATTACACGCGGTTCACCGACGAGGAACTCGAAGCCGTCACGAACGCGTACCCGCGCGAGGAAACCTTCAAGAGCGACATCATCGATACCTTCTACGAAGGCATGAAGCATCGCCCCGCGAGTACGTTCGGCACGTTCAACGACGACTTCCTGGCGTGCAGGGACCCGCACTTCCAGCGCGTGGACATCTGCAGCGTCATCGCCGCGTCGCCCTGGGCGCACTGAGCCTCAGCCGGCGGGGTGTGCCAGGGCGTAGCCGATCGCCGCACGCACCGCCGCCACCTGTGCATCGTTGCACTGTTGCGGCGTGGCGCGCGGGCTGTCCGGGTAGACCTCGGTGGTGGTCGTATAACGCGCATTGGTGATACCGGCGCACAGGCCGAGCTTCTTCAATGCATACTCGATGACACCCGGCGCCACCACCGGCGAGCCGATGATCTCGCCCCGGGCGTCGGCCGGGGCGATGTGAGTCACTTTCGCCACCGCTTCGATCACTGCCTGCTGGAAGTCCGGCTGCGGGTTTTCCGTGTCGTCGACGAGGTAGAAACCGTCGGGGATCTCGCCCGGCTCGAAGGTCTTGCCATCGCGTGCGGCCAACGCGGGACGGAATTCCGATTCGTCGGAATCGGTCGTCTCGTGCAGGTCGATGTGCATGAGTATCCGGCCGCGCAGCGGCGCCAGCAGGTTCACCAGCGCCGCGGCTTCGCCGGACGCGCTTCCTTCGCGGAAATTCCGGTTGGGATCGATCGCGTCGGGGTTCCAGCGGTGGATGCGCTCATAGGCCCACGGGCTCACGCACGGCACGACCAGCAGGTTGGCGCGACCGGCGTAGTCGCCGCCATGATCGCGCAGGAACTGCAGCGCACCGTGCACGCCGCTGGTTTCGTAACCGTGCACGCCACCGGTCACCAGCATCACCGGGAGGCCGTCGTCCCAGCCGCGGGTGCGCACCGCCAGTAAGGGGTAGTGTTCGCCGTCGTATTGGAGCGCACCGTATTCGGAGACGTCGAAGCGCTCGCGCAGCGGCTCGATCGCACTCAGGACGTCCTCGCGGAAGTCGCGCCGCTTCACCTGGCGCGACCGCCATTCGGCGATCTCGGCGGCACCCCAGGGTCTCCCGGGAGTACCGATGGCATACGACGACTGCTGGTTCACGATCGCGTTCCGTTTTTTGGATGGGAGCCGCATTTTAGCCATGCTCAAGGCCCGACAACCGCCCTTGTAGGAGCGCGCCTTGCGCGCGACCGCCTTTCGCGTCGGTTGGCTCGCTTACGCGTGCCCGTGTCTTAAGCGGCTTCGCCGCAGGGCCGTTGCCCCTGGCTCGGCTTTCGCCATCGCGTTTTGCCTTGGCGTGGCGGCGGGTCGCCGGCCCCTGCCACTATCTCGCTAAGTCCTCGTCCGGCCTACGCCTCCCTGCGGAATCGCTCCAAAAACGGCAGCCACCGGCTCCTCCCAACA
>NZ_JBPGXO010000072.1:0-10714 GCF_056755555.1 Luteibacter sp. SVR4-7G
AATGTACGTGCCCGGCGGCGATCCGGCCTTCGTGGTAGCGCCTAGCGAGGACGCGCTTCGTCAGTGGGTGCTGGCGCAGGCCAGGGATGCAGCGAAACGGGAAGCCCTGCTCGCGCATTTTTCCATCTACGACGGCCAGGATGGGACCTTCTATACGGGTGTGAGGCGGGGGCTGGAAAAGCTCGCTAGTGGCCAGTGGCAGGCAGACGGAGGCAGCGTCGACCACTTGAATGCTCTCATCGCCGGCGACGTGTTCGAGGACATGTGGACGCAGACGAAGTTGCGCTTGCGGGACGATGACAGGATGCAGGCAAGCACGGCCTGGGAAGCTTGGCGTACCGCGATCAATCGCGCGGTGACGATCATCGGTCCGCTCGGCATGCTTTATCCCATCGCGCTGGAGACGCAGGTTGCGACCCTCCTCGTCTCGGTCGACACGGGTATCGGACAGGGTATCGACGGCAGAACGGAAGCGGCACGCAAGGAGGGTCTGGAGCAGGCGGGAACGGCGCTGCTGACCAATATTCCGACAGGAGCGGCTTTCCATCGCCTGGGTGGCAAGCCGGTCGAGCCGGTGAAGTCAGCGGCTCCCCCGCGTCCCTTCTTCGTACCGCCCAAGCGGATCAACGGCCGGATCGGTTATCGCCTCAGCCCGGACTCGCCCATAAGGTGGGGGCCCGACCCGGCGAACAGGCTCTATCGCTTGCCGGACGGATCGCCCCGACTGTGGGTGGCGGCCGAAGAAGCGAGCCATGTGGTCGATCTGCCGGAGGGAGCCACGCTACGGACGGATGGGATATACGCCTTCGGCATGGCGCGCTATGTGAAATGGAACATTCCGTCGGGGCAGCGGGAAACCCCGGCCGGTACGGAGTACGGAATGCGCGTCATGCCCGTGCTTGCCGACGAGGTGCGGACTCCCGGCGAATTCCGCATCGCGCTGAAAAATGGCAACCCCGGTCCGCTTGTCGAGAGGCAGAGCAATGGTTACTGGCGTCTTGCTTCCAAGGACGCGAATACCCTGCCGGGCAGCGTCCTCGCCGACGTGGTCCCGCGGAACATCACCACGGACCCCCGCACCCTGAATCGCGCGGCCGAGATGTTGGGCAGACTGGGACAACCGGAATCATTCCTTTCCGCGCGGTCCGGGGAGATCAATGGCAGCAATTCGGCCCACCCGCTGATGACCATGTCCCTTGGCCAAGCTTTCCTCGATACGCTGCCCGGGCGGCTACGCGATCCGGCGTCCACCACGTGGAGTGCGTCGGAGGAGCGGCTGCTCGGCAAGCACCTGGCCGAGACGGCAGGCCACACGCTGGCTCTTTACGATCACAGCGGGGCTTTCGAATGGGCCGTCCGGTACGACGGCGCCGAGCTTGCCGCCGACCATATTGGTTTATGGGATCTCTCTGTATATCGCGTTGTGGGCGGCTTTCGGGTCGGCAAAGTTGGACAACACGTCCATGCATCGCTCCTCAAGGCCGTGGCCTCGGTCTATCCGGTGCGACTTGCTCCGGGCCGGCGGGTTTCGGCCGCCCTGCGCGAAGCCACGTTTCGGGAGAAACTGGCCAGCGATGTGGAAAACCAGATGCAGGCCCCGCGGTTGGAGCGCATGCACGAGCTATGGTTGAGACCGCTGCAGTTGCCGTGGCAGGAGATCAAGTCGCTCGAGGAGATCTCCCGGCTGCATTACGCCATCGAGCATGGCGAACCGCTGTCACCTGCGCAGAAGCAGGCGCTTTCGGACGCGGGCAGTGCCGTTCTCAAGGACGAACTGGCGCGCAATGCAGGCTACTCGCGTGCACTTGCCCAGGAGGCACTGGCAAGGATCATCGACGAGAGGAGCACATTGCTTCCTCCTGCACTCGATCATCTGCTGGTCAAGGATCCGTCCATCTTGAGCGGCGCACCGACGCGAGCCACAAACTACTGGATACGCGACGGACGCCATTACGTGCGGCTGCGGCACCTGGACGGCCGCACGCAGATCGTGGAAACCACGTTGCCCGACAGCACTTCCGCCGTTCAGATCCTGAAGCCCGGCAACGGTGCGGGCAGGGAGACAGGCCTCATCCTGGTCAGGGACAACGACGCGTGGGTGCCCGACCCGGAACTGCAGAGCGGCTTCGCTTCCGTGGATCCTCGCGGACACCGGACGGTGCTTTCCGCCATCGAGGAAAAGCTGCCGGCGGGCGTGCAATCCAATTTCCCGGCGGTCAATGGCATCGTAGACAGCATCCCCCCACCGCTTCGGCGCTTCTTCGGCACCAGGCTGACCGCGGTAACGGGGCAGGGTAACGACCCGGTCATGCTGATCATGAGGCATCCCGCCTGGCCTTTGCAGAAGGGATACATGACCCGCACGGACCTCCACGGGAATCCCGTTCCGCTCGCGCCACAGTTCCTGACTGCAGCTGAACTGGATGCCCCGGCCTCCGTCAACTCGCCTGGGCGAGTTCTTCCAGAGGGCCTATACGGCAGGCTGAGTCCCGTGGTGGATACGGAGCTATATGCCACCTTGCTGCAGGATTCCGTCAGTCATCCCGTCGCCGCCAATCGCGTGCGTGCACTGGTGACCGCGCGATGCTTGCGCGGCATGTTGCGCGAGGACGCGCACCTGGCGGTGGTCGCTGTCACGTCAGAGCATGCGGTTACGCTTCTCATGCCGGTGAATGCCGAAACACTCGGTTTCGTGACGCCAGGGGCGGGCAGTCGACTCGTGAGGCAGCTGCCGTCTGGCACAGTCGTCATCGATGACCTGCTCGAGGTCAGAACGCCCGTGGAGGATTACCCTGCACAGGTTCGGAGGGCGGCGGATTTCATGCAGAGAACGATGAGGCCAGGAGGACGGCGTCCGGTGCCGGATCTGCTGGGGACGGGCCGGCCGCCGACGGATTTCGCCGAGCACATGCTGTCCGAACCGCTCCAGGTCTACCTGCCGGATCTGGAGAACGATCCCATTTCCGAGCTTGGTTACGTGAAGTACATTCGCAGCCGCTTCGCCAATGGCACGGCCGTGCACCACGCGGGGCTGGACTGGTTGCAGACGCGGAGCGCGCGGCGCGAATACATGCAGTATTTCGCTCCCCCCTATGACGTGTTTCCGGACGGGATCCCGCCACTGCCCACGGACCCCGCCGCTGCAGATCTGCGCGAACTCGCCGGGATCGCGATGGAGGCCGCGCTGAGGCCGGTTGCCACTCCCGTGCGCCCGTCTTCGCTCCCGTCCGTCGCTCCAACGCTAAGGAGCCAATAAGGGCGGCGGGAGCATAATCGGGCTTCGGCAGACAGAGGGATCACCGCCTTGCACATCATCCTGGTCGAAGACGACGTCCAGCTCGGCGAGGCCATTCGCCGGGCCCTTGAGCGGCTGGCCTACACGATCAGCTGGTTTCGCAACGGCAACGAGGCCCTGCTGGCCCTGCGTGACCACGACGCGGACCTCGTCCTGCTCGACCTCGGCCTGCCTGGCAAGGACGGCATGGACGTACTGATAGAGGCGCGCCGCCTGCGCGTGACCACGCCCGTGATCGTGATGTCGGCGCGCGACGCGCTGGACTCGCGTATCGGCGTGCTGGATGCCGGTGCCGACGATTACCTGGTGAAGCCGTTCCATCTCGATGAACTCGCGGCGCGCATCCGTTCGCTGGCACGCCGGGTGCGCGGTGCGGCTGTGAACCGCCTGGAAGCCGGCGCGCTGAGCCTCGACCTGGGCACCTTCGAAGTCACCTGGCACGGCGAGCGGGTAGATCTGACCCGGCGCGAATTCGCGCTGCTGCAGGCACTGATGGAGCGTGCCGGCCGTATCGTTCGCCGCGAATCCCTGGAGACCTCGCTGTACGGTCCCGATACCGTCATGAGTACCAGCGCGCTGGAGGTGCTGGTGCATTCGCTTCGGCGCAAGCTCAGCCATGGCGCGATACAGACCGTACGCGGATTCGGCTACATGCTGCCGCGGGAGCCGCAATGACGGCCACCGCCAGCCTGCGTTCGCGGCTCCTGGCGCTGATTGTGTTGGTGTTGGTAGCCGTATTGCTACCGCTAGGCCTGCTGAGCATCAAGCACACCCTGGAAGAGGTGGACGAACTCTCCGACGGCCGTCTCGCCCAGGCCGCACGGACGCTGGAGGTGCTCGTCGGCCGGATCGGCGTGGACCAGTTGCGCGAGCAGCGTCAGGCGCGCCTGCTGGTGCCGAGCGTGTCCAACCATCCGCCGGAAATGACCGTACAGGGGCGCACTTTCGAGTCGGAAGTGGGCTTCCAGGTCTTCGATCGCGACGGGACGCTCCTGCTGGCAACCGAGAACCTCGCAGCGGTACCGAATACCCATGCGCCCGACGGCGCCTTCGAGAACATCCGCAGGGGCAAGTACAAGTGGCGCGTGTTCACCCTCATCCAGGAGGAAGACGGAATCACGATTCGCGCCGGCGAGCGTTACGACAGTCGCAACGAGATCACGCGCGCACTGTGGATCGAACACAGCCTGCCCATGCTGCTGGGCCTGCCGCTGATGGCCTTCCTCGTCGGGTGGGCCATCCGCCGGGGACTCAGGCCCCTCAACGAACTCGCCCAGGCGCTCTCCCGGCGCAAGCCGGGCAGCCGCGAACTGGTGCACCTGAACGCCGCGCCCGCCGAGTTGCAGCCGGTGCTCACCGCCCTGAACGAGCAGATCGGCCGCCTGGAGGAAGCCCTGGAGCGCGAGCGCCGCTTCAGCGCCGACGTCGCCCATGAACTGCGCACCCCCCTTGCGTCCACCATGATCAATCTGGAGAACGCCATGGCCTCTGCCCAGCCGGACGAGGCACAGGCCGCGCTGGAAGCCGCCCGGGAGTGCCTCGTGTCGCTGGCTCGCCGCACGGAGCAGTTGCTGGCCCTGGCGCGACTGGAGGCGGGCGTGGCCGCCGGGCCGCGCAGCCACGTGGACCTGGGCGCGCTGGCGCTGGACGTGGTCGAAGAACTGTCGCCCCTGATTGGCGCCGGCGGCGTCGAACTCGGCATCGATCTAGCGGATGGCATCATCCTCGACGGTTATGGGGTGGCTCTGGCCTCGCTGCTGCGCAACCTGCTCGAGAACGCCTTCCGCTACGTACCGCGGGGCGGCCACGTGGAGCTTTCCATCCGGCGGGAGGATGGCCAGGCGTTGATCGAGGTGGTGGACGACGGCCCGGGCATCCCGCCAGAGCGGCGCGAGGCCATGTTCACCCGTTTCCAGCGCGGCCTGGATACACAGGGAAGCGGCTATGGGCTGGGTCTTTCGATCGTGCGGCGCGCGGTCGAGCTGCACGGGGCCAGCATCCGCCTGCTGGACGGCGATGGCGGCTCGGGCCTGCGGGTCCTGGTCAGCCTGCCGCTGGCGTGATTCCCGAGCGTGTTTCGTCCAATCCCCCGTCACACGACTGGCGCATCCTCGGGAGCCTACCGTCCACGGAGCGAATCACGATGAAGAACCCCGAAGCCACCCGGACCGTGCGCAAGGCCGCATTGAAGACGCCTACCGGCCTGGGCGCCGATGCCACCCGCGACATTTCCGGCGCCCTGAACGCGCTGCTGGCGGATGCCTTCGCGCTGTACCTGAAGACGAAGAATTTCCACTGGCACATGTCCGGCCCCCACTTCCGGGACCTGCACCTCCTCCTTGACGAGCAGGGCACGGAGATTTTCGCCATCACCGACGACATCGCCGAGCGCGCGCGCAAGATCGGCGGCACCACGCTGCGCTCGATCGGGCACGTGTCGCGCCTGCAACGCCTTTCCGACAACGACGCCGAGTTCGTCACGCCGCAGGACATGATCGCTGAACTGCGTGACGACAACGAGCGCTTCGTGGGCTTCCTGCGCGAAGTGCACGGCGTGTGCGATGAATACGGCGACGTGGCGACGGCGAGCCTGATCGAAAACTGGATCGACCAGGCCGAACGCCGCGTGTGGTTCCTGTTCGAAACCGCACGCGAGTATCACTGATGCCGCGGTAAACCAATGTAGGAGCGCGCCTTGCGCGCGACAGCCTTTCGCGCCAGTCCTCAAACTGGTGCGCCAGTCCGTAGGAGCGCGCCTCGCGCGCGACAGCCTTTCGCGCCAGTCCTCAAGCTGGCGCGCCAGTTCGAAGGCACGGCCTCAAAAGATGTCGCGCGCATGGCGCGCTCCTACACTTCCGCGGTTATTTCTTCGGTGTGGCGATCGCGCCGATCAGGTCCTTGCCTTCACCCCGCACCAGATGCGGATACTTCAGGCCACCGTGGTAATCCACCTTTACGGTCGAGTACGCCTCGATGTCCTTGATGAGGAACTCGATCGGCGTGCTCGTCGACTTCGCCGCCGTCACCGCGTCCTTGAGCACCTGGGCCGAATAATCCTTGCCGTTCACGGCGACGATCGTCACGCCCGGCACGATACCGGCCTGCGCCGCCACGCCGTCCCATTGTGAATCGGTGACCTCGCCCTTGTCCGATACCTGGATGCCCAGCGAGTAGGCGAGGTTGACCGTCTTGCGCACCTTCTCCGCCGTCTTCGCGAACGGCGTCGGCTTGTCGTCGTACACCAGCTTCCAGCCGCCGCCTTCGATGCCGTGCTCGGGCAGCGTGTCGCCGGTGTAGTCGAGGCGCTGGCGAAGGAAACCGGCCCAGTCGAAGGGCTGGATGCCGTTCAGCGTGGAGACCACGTCCTCGAAGGTATAGGTCTTGGGCGTATAGCTGCCGTTGTCCATGCCGTAGAAGGCGCGCGCGAACTCGTCCAGCGTGTGCTTGCCGCCGGAGAGGTCGCGCATCTTCGTATCCACGTCGAGCCAGAGCAGCTGGCCTTCCGGGTAGTAGTCGGAACTGCGGCGCAGGTTGGTCCAGCCACGGCCCCGGCCCGACGACAGCGGGATGCCGTCCGCGGTGTCCTGCAGCGAACGCCATGAGCGACCGGTGCGGGAGGACATGTCTGCCGCGATGCCGGCGAGCGAGTCGCGCCACTGTTCCGTGGTCCAGATGCCGGAGCGCGCGGTGAGCACGCCCGCCCAGTAATCGGTGAGACCTTCGTACACCCAGAGCAGGTCGTCCTGCATCGGCTCGGTGAAGGTCGGCGTCCACAGGTCGGCGGGGCGGCGGAACTTGCCGTTCCAGGAGTGGATGTATTCGTGCGGGAGCAGGGTGCCCGAGGCCACGTTAACGTCCGCATCGGTGAGGAAGTTCGCGTAGAGCCGGTCGTCGCTCGACTGGTGATGTTCGAGGCCGAAGTGGCCGGTGTAGTCGGAAGTCACCAGCAGGAAATCGTAATGTCCGTAGTGGTGCGCGCCGAACAGCTTGTTGGCCTGCACCACGAGCGCGCGCTGCCTGGCGATCTGCTCGTCGGTGGCCTTCACCCCGGCCGCGGTATCGCCGGTGATGTCGAGATGTACCTGCGTGGCCTGGCCGGGAGCGAGGTCGATGCGATTGAAGTACTTGCCGGTCATCAGCGGCGAATCGACGAGGTTCTCGAAGCTCACCGGCTTGAAATGCACGTCGTCGCCCGACTGGGAGGCCGTCTCCAGCGCGGAGGCGTACTTCCAGCCGGCGGGCAGCTTGACCGTGGGCTCGATCGTGATCCGGCTGGTGTAATGGCCGGCCGGGTAGAAAGCCACCTCGTTGAAGGAGAGGGGAATGTAATTGGGTGTGGCGGGAGCGAGGTATTCGAAGGACAGGTCGAGTTTGTCGACGCCTGCAGGCACGTCCACGTGGAAGGCGTACATCTCCTTCAGGTCGCGGCGCCAGGGAATCTTCTTTCCGTTCGCGCTGACGACGAAGCCTGCCACGTTCGAAAGCGGACCGGACGGAGCATGCACGCCGGGGATCCACTTGGGGTAGTAAAGGATCGTGTGGCCGGAGCTGACCGGGATCGTCTCACGCACGTGGTAGAGGTGCTTCGACGCATCGGAAAGGTCGACGTGGAGCGTCAGGGTGCCGGGGTAGGGCTGGTCCGCGGCGACGGGAAGGTCGGCAGCCTTGGACGGGGATGCGGCGAGGGCCATCGCGGAGGCCACGGCGGCGGCGAGGGTGGCGCGGCGGAGCGGATGACGCATGGCTCTTGTCCCCTGGGCGGTTTGTCGACTTTCGATAGTCGGTGCCCGTTGACACCGGCGACCTGTGCCAGAGGTCATGGACCGCATGGTTGCGTTTGAAACGGGGGACTTCCGCACACGCTGGCCGCGTCGCTAGCATCCCGCTCATGAAAGCACGCACGATGCGCCGCGTCCTCAATGCCTGGCCGCCCTTCCTCTTCACCGGCATCCGCGTCGTCACTCTCGACGACTACCGCTATGCGAAGGTCCGCCTGAAGCTCACCTGGTACAACCGCAATTACGTACGAACCCACTTCGGCGGCAGCCTGTTCGCCATGACCGATCCGTTCTGGATGATCATGACGCTGAAGAGCCTGGGCAGCGATTACATCGTCTGGGACCAGGCGGGCGAGATCCGTTTCGTGTCGCCGGGGCGTGAAGACGTATACGCGGAATTCCGCATCGACGACGCCGTGCTCGACGAACTCCGCGCCGCCACGGCGAACGGGGAGAAGTGCCTGCGTTGGTTCGACACGGACATCCGCACCGCCTCGGGCGAACTGGTGGCTACGGTGCGCAAGCAGCTCTACGTGCGGCGCAAGAAGTCCAGGGCTTAAGCCCTCCGCAACCACCCCGGTGCCTCAGAACAGCAGCGACGCCATCTTCCGCCGGTAGCGGCCGACGAGCTCCGCGTCGTCGATGGTCGCGAAAGCCGCGAGCAGGCGCTTCTTCGCCTGGCCGTCCTGCCAGTCGCGCTGACGCTTCAGGATCTCCAGGAACTGGTCGAGGCCGGCGGCAGCGTCGCCCTCGATGACCAGGCGCACGCCAAGCAGGTCGCGGGCCTGCCAGTCGGTGTCGTCGGACTGCACGCGCGAGCGCAGCTCCTCCATCGACGGTGCGCCGCTGAGCGCACGGGCTAGCTCGAGCTGGCTGCGCAGGCGGACGGCGCGGGCATCGGTGGCGAGGTTGGCCGGCAGGGCGTCGAGCTCCGCCTGCGCGGGATCGACCTGGCCGGCACGCATCAGGGCGAGCGCGAGATCCAGCTTGAGTTCGGCGCGGTCCGGCTCGGCGGCGATGGCCTGCTGGATGCGGTTGATGGATTCCTCAGGCGTTTCGACCGCCGCGGCCGGCGCATCGGCACTCTTTGCGCCGGTCCGCGGCTGCAGGCCGTGCTTCGCGAGGAAGTCGCGGATCTGGCCCTCGGGCAGGGCGCCCGCGAAGCCGTCCACCACCTGGCCGCCGCTGATCAGGACCACGGTGGGAATGCTGCGCACGCCGAACATGGCAGCGAGCTGCTGCTCGGCGTCGACGTCGATCTTCGCGAGGCGGAATGCGCCGTTGTATTCGATGGCGAGCTTCTCGAGGATCGGGCCGAGCGACTTGCACGGGCCGCACCACTCGGCCCACAGGTCGACCAGGACCGGCGTGTCGAGCGAAGCGTTGATGACATCGTTCTCGAAGCCAGCCGTGGTCGCGTCGAAGACGTGTTCGCTAGGGGTCTGGGCGCTGCTCACGGAATGCTCCTGGGACGTAGGTGGATGCCCCGAAAATCGGGGAAGCGGCGGAGGATATCAAGGGCAGGGCCTCGTTTTGGCCCCGTCATGCGCCGTTTACGCGGATTTGCGATCATACGCGACGGGCCGTTGCGGCCACCGACCTCTGGAAGGCATGCACAACGTCCGGGACCTGATCGTCTGCGAACACTGCGACTCCGTCTACCGGAGGCGTGCCCTCGCGCGCGGCGACGTGGCCGATTGCGTGGTCTGCGGGGCCGTGCTGGAGCGCCATCAGTGGCTCGGCGTGGAGGCGCAGTTCGCCCTCGTCACGGCTGCCTTCATCGTCTTCGTCATTGCCAATGTCTCGCCGATCGTCACCCTTGGCCTGTCCGGCATGACCGCGGCCACCACGCTGTGGGGCGCCGTCATCGCCATGTGGAACGACGGCGCCCAGCTGGTGGCCGTCCTGAGCGCGCTGACCCTGTTCTTCTTTCCGCTCAGCCAGATCCTGATCTTCGGCTGGGTGCTGTGGTTCGCCCGCGACGGCCGGCGGGCGCCCTGGTTCGCGCAGGCCATGTCGGCGCTGGTCAGGGTGAAGCCGTGGAGCATGATCGAAGTGTTCATGCTCGGCACGCTCGTGGCGGTGGTGAAGGCGCATACGTATTTCGACGTGGTGCCGGGGCCGGGCATCTGGGCCTTCGGCTTCCTCACGCTCCTGATCACCGTGTTCTCCAGCCTCGACCCGCGGGAACTGTGGAACCTGACCCGCGAGGAGCAGGCATGAAGGCGCCGCCGCGGGCCAGGGACCTTGGCATCATGGGCTGCCATGTGTGCCGTCTGGTCACGGCATATACGGAGAATCCCCATGCCCACTGCCCGCGTTGCGGCAGCGCCCTGCACGCGCGCAAGCACGGCAGCATCGCGCGCGCATGGGCGCTCCTCCTGGCGGCGGCGATCTTCTACATCCCGGCGAACGTGTTCCCGATCATGCGCACGCAGAGCATCTCGTCGCGCGACGACAACACGATCCTCAGCGGCATCCTCGAACTGTGGCGGGCGGGGTCCCCGGGACTGGCCGTCATCGTCTTCACGGCAAGCATCATCGTGCCCGTGCTGAAGTTCATCATCATGGGCTACCTGCTGGTATCGGTGCAGCGTTCGAGCCGGTTCGTGGCCCGGCAGAGAGCGAAGCTCTACCGTTT
>NZ_JBPGXO010000073.1:0-10529 GCF_056755555.1 Luteibacter sp. SVR4-7G
GCCAGGCGCTCGACCACGTATTCAATACGGTGCGCGAGGCCGTGCGGGTCGCCGGATGCCAGCGCGCGGTGCTGGTGGGGCATAACGCGGCGTTCGATCTCGCCTTCCTTAATGCGGCGGTACGCCGCGTGGGGCACAAGCGCAACCCGTTCCACCCCTTCAGCTGCTTCGACACCGCCACCCTCGGCGGCCTGGCCTACGGCCAGACGGTGTTGAGCAAGGCGGTGCTGGCCGCCGGCCTCACCTTCGACACCCGCGAGGCCCATTCGGCCATCTACGACGCCCAGCGCACGGCGGAGCTGTTCTGCGAAATCGTCAATCGCTGGCGCCGCCTGGAGCTCGCGGAGCGCGAACAGGCCGCTCCGATCATCGCCTGAGCGATTTCGTAAGTTCCTAATATGACACCAGAATGGCGGGTGTCATGACTTTGAAACATTCAGTACGTCTCATTGCAACACGGCAGGGCTGGAATACAGCCCGGGCGGGCTTCGCCTGAAACTTTTTCCATCGAGGGGATTTCTCCGTGTTCACACGCAAACTCCGCATTGCCGCGCTGGTCGCCGCTTCGCTCTTCGGCATGTCCGCTGCGCAGGCCACCGACATCACCGGTGCCGGTTCGAGCTTCGTCTATCCCGTCCTCTCCAAGTGGTCGGCCAAGTACGCCGAGTCGACCGGTAACAAGATCAACTACCAATCTGTCGGTTCGGGCGCAGGCATCGCGCAGATCAAGGAAGGCACCATCGATTTCGGTGCCTCCGACGCCCCGATGAGCAGCGAAGACCTGACCAAGTTCGGTCTCGGCCAGTTCCCGAGCGTCGTGGGCGGCATCGTGCCGGTCGTGAACCTCCAAGGCGTCGAGACGGGCAAGCTGAAGCTCACCGGGCCGTTGCTCGCCGACATCTTCCTGGGCAAGATCGCCCGCTGGAGCGATCCGGCCATCGCCGCCCTGAACCCGGGCCTCAAGATTCCGGACGTCAAGGTCACCGTCGTGCACCGTTCGGACGGTTCGGGCACCTCGTTCAACTTCACCAACTACCTCTCGAAGGTCAGCCCGGAGTGGGCGTCGAAGGTGAAGTTCGGCACGGCCGTCGATTGGCCGACCGGCGTGGGCGGCAAGGGTAACGAGGGCGTCTCGCAATACGTCCGCCAGATCCCGGGCTCGATCGGCTACGTCGAATACGCCTACGCAACGAAGAACCATATCTCCTACGCGCAGATGCAGAACGCCGCAGGAAACTGGGTGGAACCGACCGCCGAAACCTTCGCCGCTGCCGCCGCCACAGCCGACTGGGCTTCCGCGAAGGACTTCAACCTGATCATGACGAACGCCTCTGGCGACCAGGCGTGGCCGATCACGGCGACCACCTGGATCATCATGTACAAGAAGTCGAAGAACCCGTCGCACACCAAGGTGGCCTTCGATTTCTTCAAGTACGCCTTCGAGAAGGGTAAGGAAGACGCCGCCGCGCTCAATTACGTCGCGCTGCCTGCCGCCCTGACCCAAAAGATCCAGGCCTACTGGGGTTCGGACTTCAAGTAAGCCATAACGATCCGACCGACCGGTGCAACACTCCGGTCCAGAGTATCGTCCAAGGGGGTCGCCGTCCCGCAGGGGGCGGCGACCCGTAGTTTGCCAAGGCCCGGGAAACAGCAGTCACCATGCATGCCACCGCCAGCAACGCCGTGACACCCCTCGAGCGGCCCGCCGAAGCCAGCCGCAGCACGAAGGACGCGCGCAACGACCGGATCTTCGGATGGGTCCTCAAGGCCTGCGCCCTGCTCGTCCTGCTTTCCCTGATCGGTGCCGCGGGCTCCACCCTCTGGCTTGGCCAGGACGCGTTCCGCACGTTCGGCTGGGGCTTCCTGACCAGTGCGGCCTGGGATCCCAGCAATGACCAGTACGGCGCGCTGGTGCCCATCATGGGTACCGTTGGCACCGCACTGATCGCGCTCGTGGTCGCCGTGCCGATCAGCTTCGGCATCGCCCTCTTTCTCACCGAGATCGCACCGCAATGGCTGCGCGGTCCGGTTGCCTCGGCCATCGAACTGCTGGCCGGCATTCCGTCGATCATCTACGGCATGTGGGGCCTCTTCATCTTTGCCCCCTTCGTCGCGACTTACATCAAGCCCTGGCTGATGAACAACTTCAGCGCGGAGCCGCCCGACGGGCAGGTGTCCTGGCTGGTGCAGCACGCGCCGTTCATCGCGAAGTTCTTCTCCAGCGAATATCCCTTCTTCGGCGCCGGCGTCCTTACTGCTGGCCTGGTGCTGGCGGTGATGATCATTCCGTTCATCTCCTCGGTGATGCGCGAGGTCTTCCAGACCGTACCCACGCGCCTCAAGGAATCGGCCTATGCGCTCGGTTCGAGCACCTGGGAAGTGGTCTGGGACATCGTGGTGCCCTATACCCGCACGGCCGTGATCGGCGGCGTGTTCCTCGGCCTCGGCCGCGCCCTGGGTGAAACCATGGCGGTCGCCTTTGTGCTCGGCAACACCTTCAAGTTCTCCCTCTCGTTCCTCGAGACCGGCAGTTCCATCGCTTCGACCATCGCCAACCAGTTCGGCGAGGCCCAAGGCCTGCAGCGCTCGGCGCTGATGGCCATCGCCTTCCTCCTGTTCGTGGTGACCTTCATCGTGCTGCTGATCGCGCGCCTCATGCTCCGTCGACTCGCCACGAAGGAGGGCAACTGATGTCCGCCTCGCTCTATACCAAGCGCCGCATCAAGAACATCGTCGCCATGGTGCTCAGCGTGGCCGCGACCGGCGTAGGCCTGCTCTTCCTGGCCTGGATCCTCTGGGAAACCCTCAGCCAGGGCATCGCCGCGCTGAAGCCGCAGCTGTTCACCAAGATCACCGCCTACCGCGAAGAAGGCGGTCTTGCCAATGCCATGGTGGGCAGCCTGATCCTGAACGTCCTCGGCATCCTCATCGCGACGCCGATCGGCGTCGCGGCGGGCACCTGGCTGGCGGAGTATTCCCGCCGCTCGCGCCTGGGGCCGACCATCCGCTTCCTCAACGACATCCTGCTCTCGGCACCGTCGATCGTGCTGGGCCTGTTCGTCTACACGATCGTGGTGCTGCCGTCGAAGTACCTGTCGAACGGCGATATCACCTTCTCCGGCATCGCCGGCGGCGTCGCCCTGGCCCTGATCGCCCTGCCCGTCATCGTCCGCACCACCGACGAAATGCTGCGCCTGGTGCCCGGAACGCTGCGCGAAGCGGCGCTTTCGCTCGGCGTGCCGCAGTGGAAGCTCACGACGCAGATCCTGATCCGCGCCGCGCGCTCAGGCATCGTCACCGGTGTGCTGCTGGCCCTGGCCCGCATCAGCGGCGAAACCGCCCCGCTGCTGTTCACGGCCTTCGGCAACAACTTCATGACGCTCAATCCGCTCGACAAGATGCCGAGCCTGCCGCAGATCATCTACGAGTACACCAAGGATCCGAGCCCCGACATCAACACCCTCGCCTGGGCCGGCGCCTTCGTCCTCACGATGTTCGTGCTCGCCCTCAGCCTGATCGCCCGTTTCACCCTCCGTTCCAAGGTGTCCCATGACTAACATGAACGAAGTCGCCTCCCAGCCCGGGTTCGGCACGTCGCCCCATGCCTCGGGCGTGGACCTTGGCCAGGTGCCGGCGAAGATGACGGCCCGGAACGTGAACTTCCATTACGGCGAGTTCCACGCGCTCAAGAACATCGGCATGGACGTGCCCGAGAAGCAGGTGACGGCGATCATCGGCCCGTCGGGCTGCGGCAAGTCCACGCTGCTGCGCATCTTCAACCGCATCTATGCGATCTACCCCAACCTGCGTGCCAGCGGCGAGATCATCCTCGACGGCGAGAACATCCTCGATCCGAAGTACTCGCTGAACCGCCTGCGCAGCAAGGTCGGCATGGTGTTCCAGAAGCCCGTGCCGTTCCCGATGACGATCTTCGAGAACGTGGCCTACGGCATCCGCCACCACGAGAAACTCTCCCGCGCGGACATGGAAAACCGCGTGGAGCAGGCGCTGCGCAGCGCTGCCCTCTGGGATGAGGTGAAGGACAAGCTGAAGCAGAGCGCGCTCGGTCTTTCCGGCGGCCAGCAGCAGCGTCTGTGCATCGCCCGCGGGATCGCCCTCAAGCCCGAGGTGCTGCTTCTCGACGAGCCGACCTCCGCGCTGGATCCCATCGCGACAAGCCGCATCGAGCAGCTGGTGGAAGAACTGAAGAGGGATTTCACGATCGTCATCGTGACCCACAACATGCAGCAGGCGGCGCGCTGCTCGGACATGACCGCCTTCATGTACATGGGCGAGCTGATCGAGTTCGACCGGACGGAAAAGATCTTCACCAAGCCGGACAAGAAACAGACCGAAGATTACATCACCGGCCGTTTCGGCTGAGCCCACCTTTCCGAGGTTAGCGATGAACACGACGCACCAGCACATCATCAAGAGCTACGACGACGAGTTGAAGCGCCTTACCGGCGAAATCGTCAAGATGGGCGAGCTCGCCGTCGCCCAGCTCGAAGCTGCCATCGACGTGGTCGAGCGCCGTGACGAGCGCGCGGCCCAGCGGGTGGTCGACAACGACGACGCCCTCGATGCGCTCGAACAGGAGATCAGCCAGGACGTGGTCCGCCTGCTCGCCCTGCGCGCGCCGATCGCGGGCGACCTCCGCAACGTCTTCGCCGCCCTGCGCATCGCCGCCGACATCGAGCGCATCGGCGATTACGCCGCCAACGTGGCAAAGCGCTCCATCCCGCTCAGCCGGGTGGCTCCCATCGCCGCGGCCGGCGGCCTGGCGAACCTCGCCGAGATCGCCGCCGAACAGCTGCGCAACGTACTGAAGGCTTACCACGAGCAGGATGCCGAAGCCGCCTACGAAGTGTGGAAGTCGGACGCGGATCTCGACGAAGCCTATACGGTGGTGTTTCGCGCACTCCTCACGTACATGATGGAAGACCCGCGCAACATCACGCCGTGCACGCATCTTCTGTTCATGGCCAAGAACATCGAACGCATCGGCGACCACGCGACCAACATCGCGGAAAACGTCTGGTTCGTCGTCCACGGCGAGCCGCTGGTGGCGCCGCGCACGAAGCGCGATACCACGGCGAACCCCGACTTCGACAAGTAAGCGGCACCCTGTAGGAGCGCGCCTGCGCGCGACAGCTTTTCGCCGCTGCCCCCAGGCTGGCGCGCCAGCCCAAAGGCATGGCCTCAAAAGATGTCGCGCGCAGGCGCGCTCCTACAATGCACCTGCGCGCGCGCCAGCCCAAAGGCACGGCCTCAAAAGATGTCGCGCGCAGGCGCGCTCCTACGGGCTCGTGGTCAGCTTGAGGCCGGCGATGCCGGCGACGATCAACGCCACGCACAGCAGCCGCAACGGCTGCGCCGACTCACCGAAGAGCAGGATGCCGAGCGTCACGGCACCTACAGCACCGATGCCGGTCCACACGGCGTAAGCCGTGCCGAGCGGCAGCTTCTTCGTCGCGATGGCGAGCAAAACGATGCTGACGATCATGGCAGCGCCGGTAAGCACGCTCGGCAGCAACTTCGTAAACCCTTCGGTGTATTTGAGCCCGACGGCCCAGGCGATCTCGAAGAGACCGGCAATCACGAGAACGGTCCAGTACATGGGAGGCAGCTCCGCAAAGGCGGGGTCGTCCCCGCGGAGATGATGCGCCACGTGGGGTCGTCCCCAGCGGCGGACCGGCCTTGCGCCGATCCGCCTCGCATTCTACAGCCCTTGTGTAACCTCTCGCTGATCGGCGCCTACGGAAGCGGACCCATGGCCGCCTTGCGCAGGCGCGCGCCACGTACGATCCCGTAGACGCTGATGAGGAACCAGGCCAGCTCCTGGATGAAGGCCGAAAGATTGAACGTGCCGAAGATCAACGACAACAGGATGCCGAAGGCGCCCAGCAGATTCATCACCTGGTAGGCGGAGCCCTGTCCCGAGAGCTTGTGCGCCTGGAGCAGGAAGAACGCCACCAGGACCAGGGTCACGCCGATGAGGCCCGCCCAGTCGTGCCAGAACATTTCACTCATCGCTTGCCTCCTCGCTGGCGCAATGCCTCGAACAGGACAATGCCCGTCGCCACGGAGACATTGAGGCTCTCCATGCTTCCGGGCATCGGGATCTTCGCCACGAAATCGCAGGTGTCCCGGGTGAGACGGCGCATGCCGTCGCCTTCGCTGCCCATCACCAGCGCGATCGGCCCCTTCAGGTCGATGTCGTAGATCGACTGTTCGGTATCGCCGTCGAGACCGGTGATCCAGACGCCTGCATCTTTCAGCAGTCGCAACGCCCGGGCGAGGTTGGTCGCCGCGATGACCGGCACGAGGTCCGCGCCGCCAGCCGACGCGCGGCGCACCGTGGGCGTGATGCCCACGGCGCGATCCTTCGGCACGACCACCGCGGTGACCTTTGCCGCCGCCGCGCTGCGCAGGCATGCACCGAGGTTGTGCGGGTCGGTCACGCCGTCCAGCACCAGCACCAGGGCATCCGGGCCGGCCGCTTCGAGCAGGGCGGGAAGATCGTTCTCGCCGCGCAGCGGCGGCGTCTCGTAACGCGCGATCACGCCCTGGTGGCGGGCCTCGCCGCCCAGCTTCTCCAGCTGTTCCTTGCCCACCGACTTCACGATCAGACCGAGCTTGCGCGCTTGCGCGGCAATCTCGACCACGCGCGCGTTCTTCGAGTTCTGCTCGATCACTACTTCACGGACACGATCCGGGTCGTTGGCGAGGGCGCCTTCGACCGGATTGATGCCGACGATCCAGGTCTCACTCATGGCTGCGGCTTGCTCCTGGGTCTGCGCGGCGCGCTCTTGGTCGCCGCTTTCGCGGGTGCACGCTTGGCCGGTGCCTGCTTGGCTACGGTCTTCTGTGCGCTGCCCTTTTTCGCCACGCCGTCCCTGCTCACGGAACCGCCCTGCGCATTACGCCGCGACGGCGCCCTGCCCCCGGCCTTCTCACCCTTCGGCGAATAGGAAGCGGGCTTGCGCGCGAACGAGGCCGACTCGGCTTCCGGGGCAGCCCTTCGTGCGGGCCGCGCATGTTGCTCCACGGCCGGCTCGACGGCAACCGGCTTCTTCGCCTTGCTGCCGAAGATCCGGCCGACGGCCTTCTTGGCGGCACGACCGATGGCCTTGCCCGCTGCGGCCATGCCCGACCGGGGTGCGGGCGCCGGGAGCGATGCGACCGACGGAAGCGGTTTCGGAAGCGAGGTGAGGCGCGCAACGAGGCGAAAATCGATTTTCCGGTCTTCAAGGCTCGCACGCAGCACCTGCACGCTCACATAGTCGCCGAGGCGGTAGCTTGCGCCGGTACGTTCGCCCGAAAGCAGGTGGCGTACCGGATCGAACTTGTAATAGTCGTTCGGCAACTGCGATACGTGGACGAGGCCCGACACGCGCGAAGCAGCCAGTTCCACGAACAGGCCAAACGAGGTGACGCCGGTGATCGTGCCGGCGAATTCCTCGCCCACATGCTTTTCCATCCAAGCGCACTTGAACCGCTCGTCGACATCGCGCTCCGCTTCCTCGGCACGACGTTCCCGCTGCGAGCAATGCACGGCCATCGAGGCCATCTGCGACTCGCTATAGTTGTAGTCGGCGGGCTTGCCCTTGGTGAGGGCATAACGAATGGCGCGATGGACGAGCAGGTCCGGATAGCGGCGGATCGGCGAGGTGAAATGCGCGTACGCATCCAGGGCCAGGCCGAAGTGACCCTGGTTCTCCGGATGGTAGACGGCCATGCTCTGCGCGCGCAGCAGGACGGACTGGATCAGTTCGGCCTCGGGACGGTCGTGGACCTTCTTCAACAGGGCGGAGAAGTCGGCCGGCGTCACCTCGTCGACCGGCGGCATCTTCAACTTGAACTCGCGCAGGAACTGCAGCAGGTCTTCGTACTTCTCGGCCGGCGGCGGTGCATGTACGCGATAGAGCGCGGGAATCTTCCGCTTGGAGAGGAACCGCGCCGCCTGCACGTTCGCAGCGATCATGCACTCCTCGATCAGCTTATGCGCATCGTTGCGGTCGGTGGCACCCATCGAGACGACGTCGCCCGACGGTGCCAGGCGGAACTTCACTTCCGGCGTCTCGAAATCGATGGCGCCGCGGCGCTTGCGCGCCTTGGCCATCGATTTGTAGAGGCGATGCAGCGTCTCGACCTGCGGCAGCACGTCGGCGATTTCTTGGCGCACGTCGGGATTGCGCTCGCCGACCGCCTGCCAGACCTTGTTGTAGGTAAGCCGTGCGTGCGAGTACATCACCGCTTCGTAGAACTTCGACCGCACCACCTCGCCTTCCTCGTCGATCTCCATGTCGCAGACCATGCACAGGCGATCGACCTTCGGATTCAGCGAGCAGATGCCGTTCGACAGGGTCTCGGGCAGCATCGGAACGACGAAGCCCGGGAAATACGTGGAGGTGCTGCGCTCGTAGCCTTCGACGTCCAGCGGCGTACCCACCGGCACGTAATGCGACACATCGGCGATGGCTACGATCAGGCGGAAGCCGCCGCCCTTGAGGGCCTCGGCGTAGACCGCGTCGTCGAAATCGCGGGCATCCTCGCCGTCGATCGTCACCAGCGGCAGCTTGCGGATGTCCACCCTGCCCTTGCGGTCCTCGGCCGTGACCTTGGGTTCCACTTCCTCGGCCTGACGGATGACCTGCGCCGGCCACTCATGCGGAAGATCGTGGCTGGCGATCGCCATTTCCACCACGAGCGACGGCTGCAGCCGCTCGCCGAGCACGGCGCGGATGGTGCCCAGTGGGCCGCGATGGGGCGTGGGCGGATCGGTGATCTCGGCAACGACGATCTCGCCGGAACGGGCGCCGGCGTCGCGTCCGGCCGGAATCATGATGTTCTGGTGCAGGCGCCGGTCGTCCGGCTCGACCAGGGTCACGCCGTTCTCGACCACCACGCGGCCGACCAGGCGCGGCGAACGCCGCTCCAGCACCTCCACGATGGCGCCCTGACGCCGGCCGCGCCGGTCGATGCCGACCACGCTGGCGAGCACCCTGTCGCCGTGCAGCACGCTGCGCATCTGCGACGGCGAAAGGTAGAGGTCGTCCCCGCCTTCGTCAGGGCGCAGGAAACCGTAGCCTTCGGCGTTGGCGATGACGCGCCCGGGGATGAGACTGAGTTTCTGCGCCGGCGCGTAGCCGCCGCGACGGTTCCTCAGCAGCTGGCCGTCCCGGACCATGGCGCCCAGGCGCCTGTCCAGGGCGGTGATCTCGTAATCGGTGAACAGGCGCAGCGCCCGGGCGATATCCTCGGCCATCAGCAGCTCGCCACGTTCCTCCAGCAGGGCGAGGATCGCCTCGCGGCTGGGAATCGGCTGGTCGTAGCGCTGGGCCTCGCGGTCGGCATGGGGGTCGGCCACCACGGCCGCCGGCATGCGGTCCTGGTACTTCGCCAGGGCCTTGTCGGGGCGGGTAGCGCCGGCTTTGCGAGGGCCGCGATCTGCGCCCGAGCCTTTCTTTTTCTTCGTCACTTAAGAACCTTTGAATGGGGACGTGAAATAGTTTCACATCCGGGGTGCGAAAACGTTGACAAGTTTCCCCGACCTACCTAATCTACGCGGCTCACGGGGCGGCAGCACAGCTTCGGGACACCTGCCCAGGTGGCGGAATTGGTAGACGCACTAGTTTCAGGTACTAGCGGGTAAAACCGTGGAGGTTCGAGTCCTCTCTTGGGCACCAATTATAGACGAAGCCCCGCAGCGATGCGGGGCTTCGTCGTTTCCGGGACTCACAGGTATCGCGCCGCGCACTTGGCGAGGCGCTGAGACCACGAGCGCGACGTCGTCTTATGACCACCTATCCGAACGGTTCGTCCTCCGGCCTCTCCCCTGAAGCCTCAGCATTCCTTGCGCAGGTCGTGGACTGCCGCGTTGCCATGGATCGCGCTGCGCGCGATACCGGGACCGTCGCCGACGAGCTCCGGCGTTACGCCAGGTTCGCGAAGCCAGGACAGCCTTCGGCCCATGTCGTGCAGCTTCGGCAACGACAGGCCGCGGTGCGCATAGAGTCGGCACGCGCCAAGCAGGCGTTTCTGCAGGCAGCCCAGGGATTCATGCGCGCAGCAGGGCTGGCGTTGCCTCCGCGTGTTTCGCTGGAATCGTTCGTGCTGGGGTGGATTGATCGACGCTCGAAAGACGCGGCATCTTGATTCGATCAGCAACGCTTCAATTCCTTCCAGTCCTGTCCCACTTCAGTAACAGGATGGCGAAGAAGGCGACGGAGCGCGGTGTATGCCCGCACTTGCTGAAACGGCGGAACTTGCGTCGTGAGGGGCGATGGTCGTGACCATCGCCCCTCTGTGAGGCTAGTACGCTGAAGGCACAAGCTATCGAAGCTACAAGCCTTGGCGAAGCACCTCGATGTGCCAGCGTTGCTCGGCGCTCACCGGACCAAATCGCCGCCACTCTTCGGGAAGGTCCAGGGTGCGGCTGCCGTTCGGCGCAGGTTGCATGTCGATGCCGGGGCGCGGTGCATTGGGATAGTTCGTCCACGGCTCGATGGGCGCCCCATACGGAT
>NZ_JBPGXO010000074.1:0-9916 GCF_056755555.1 Luteibacter sp. SVR4-7G
CGATTCCGCAGGGAGGCGTAGGCCGGACGAGGACTTAGCGAAAAAAATGGCAGCCACCGGCGACTCGCCGCCACGCCTAAGCAAAACGCGATGGCGAAAGCCGAGCCCGGGCAACGCTCCGTGCGGCGAAGCCGCTTAGAACATGGGCACGCGCAAGCGGGCCAACCGACGCGAAAGGCGGTCGCGCACGGCGCGCTCCTACATTATTGGGCGGCGCCGGCGGCTGCGTTCTCTTCTTCGGTGCCGGGCTGGTGCGCAACCGTCGTCGCGTCGGGCGTCATGTACTGCGCCATCAGTGGGTCGAGCTTCTTCTTCAGGCGAAGCATCGCCACGTTGCCCATCGAAATGTCGGTGTACTTCTGCATGGCCTCTTCCGCAGGCGTGGGTGCGTCAGGCGCGTGGGTCAGCGCGGCGAGCTTCGGTGCCACTACCTGCGTCAGCGCGAAGTACACGTCGTCGTGTACGCCTGCCTGTTCGAGCAGCTTGCCGGGCAGCATCCACGCGGCGAGGTCTTCCTTCTGCGGTGCCGGACCGTCGCCGTGCGCGTCGATGAGGATGTAAGGCACCGTCTGGTTGAACATGCTGCCGCCGCCGGCAAAGCCCACCTTGTCGAATGTTTCGGTGAGCGCCGGGAGGTGGTCGCCATAGAAGAGCAGCAGCGTAGGGCGCTCGCGGTGTTTCAGCAGTTCAGCGAGGCGGCCGAGTTCCGCGTCCGCGTGGCGCATGTGGTAGACGTAATTGCGCCACTGCAACTTCGCGTCCTCGCTGACGCCTTCCGGCGCCGGGATCGCGTCGCGCTCCTTCTGGTCGATGTTCACCGATTTGTCGTACGGACCATGCGCTTCCATGCTGATGGCGAAGACGAAGCGCGGTGGCCCCGAATCCTTCAGCTGGCTCATGATCTCGTCGGTCATGGCGCTGTCGGCCATGTACTCGCCGTCCTTGCGGTAACCCTTCGGGAAGTCGGGCTGGGAGATGAAGCGGTCGAAGCCCAGCGACTTGAACGCCGTGGTGCGGTTCCAGAACGCGGCGTCATTGCCGTGCACGGCGATGGTCTCGTAGCCGTGCGAGCGCAGCGTGCGAACCATGCTCGGCACCACGTTCGTATGCATCTGCAGGTACGGGAACTGCATGTCCGGGAAGTAGCGCAGCGACAGGCCGGTCAGCACCTCGAATTCGGTGCGGATGGTGCCGCCGCCGAAGGTGGGGACGTGCAGGCGCCCGGTGCTCGCATGCCTGGCCAGGCGGTGCAGGTTCGGTGCGAAGTTCTCGCTCTCGAAACCCTGGATGACCGACGGATCGAAGAAGGACTCGCTCTGCACCACGACGATGTCCGGCGTCTGCCGCTGGCTGGCGGCCGCGGCGTCTTTCATGTGCTGGCGCAGGTCGCCGTCCGTGTCCGCGATGAAGCGGCCGGCCTCGGCGGCATCCGCCTTCGGTTTCTTTCCGGCGTTCTGCAGGCGGAACTGCATGATCGTGGTGACGACGCCGTTGTAATGGGCGTTGCCCGCGGCGGACCAGGGCTGCAGGCCGAGGCGATCCTTATCATACAGGGCCGACCAGGCGGGCACGCCGCCAAGCAGCGTGCCGAGCAACGCCACGAGGGCGACGCCGGCGACCAGACGCCGGCCATGCGTCCGGCGCGCGAAAAGCGGCGGTTCGTAACGTGCGACCAGGACGATGACCGCCACGGCGGCAAGGATCGCGAGGTAGGGCAGGGGATTGGCAGGCAGGTAGCCGCCAAGCAGGTGGAAGCCGCCGTTCCTGAGCTGGCCGACCATGCGGAAATCGGCGGGCAGCAGCGGCGCACCGAGGTTTTTCATCTTGATGGCGCTGACGACCAGGACGGCGCCCTGGGCCAGGAAGGCGATGCCGAACGACAACAGCGCGCGGCGGGTGAGGACGAGCAGGAATCCGGCGAGCAGGAGGCCGGGAAACGCGTTGGCCAGCAGGTGCCATGGGCGGGACGCCCACTCCAGGCTGGCCACGCCAGGATTGCCGTCGAGGAAGCCGGTGTAGAGAACAAAAGCCACGGCGAGGCAGAGCGGTAAGGCCACTCGCGCCGTAACGTCTCGCCAACGCTTTGAATCGACAGTCATAACATCCTCTTGTCACATCCCTGTCGTCCCAGGGCCATGGACTGTAACGCAGCGGACATGAACACGTTGTCCGCCCTCCGGGCGCGGTTCACCGCGCGTTAGGTGAGGCACAATGACCGCCTCATGAATGCTTCCCCGCAGGCTCCGCGCGAAAGCCCCGAACTCCGCGCACTGATCGATGCCCGTTATGCCGACGTGATGGCGGCTTGCCGCGTCGCCCGCATCCCGCTGCATGACGATGCGGGCGTTGCCGAGCGCATCCGGCGCACCCTCCTCGCCTCCGACTTCGCCTTCGACGTCTTCCGTCGCCAGCCGGAACTGCTGGCGCCCGCCGGCCTGGAGCGGCTGCGCGCCAACACGGACGCGTCCACGCGGAGCAGCGCGCTCGACCTGCCGCCGGACGAAGAGCGCTGCATGGCCACGCTGCGCCGCTTCCGCCATGCGGAAGCCGTGCGCCTCGTCTTCCGCGACGTGAACGGCCTGGACGAACTGGACGACACGCTTTCGGCGACGAGCGCGCTTTACGAGACGCTGCTCGAGCTGGCGTTGCGCTGGTCGGAGTCCTCCCTGCATGCCCGCTACGGCCAGCCACGCGATCGTGCGGGCAGCGCGCAGCGCATGGTCGTGCTGGGTTTCGGCAAGCTTGGCGGCAACGAGTTGAATTTCTCGTCGGACATCGATCTCGTGCTTGCCTATGCGTCGGGAGGCGACACCGACGGGCCCCGTCCGCTCGACAACGGCGAGTATTTCGTACGCGAGGCACGCCAGCTGGTGCGCCTCCTTGCCGAGCCTACGGTGGACGGTATCTGCGCCCGCGTCGATTTGCGCCTGCGTCCGTTCGGCCAGTCCGGACGGCTGGCCCTCCCGTTCTCAGCGATGGAGCAGTACTACCAGCGCGAAGGGCGCGACTGGGAGCGCTACGCATGGATCAAGGCGCGCCCGGTGGCCGGCGACCGCGTCGCGGGGCGCGAGCTGCAGGACATGCTGCGGCCTTTCGTGTATCGCCGTTATCTCGACTACACCGCCTTCGCGGGATTGCGCGAAATGAAGGCGCTGATCGACGCCGAGGTCGCACGCAAGGACCTCGCCGGGAACCTGAAGCTCGGTCCGGGCGGTATCCGCGAGATCGAATTCATCGTCCAGCTCACCCAGATGATCCGCGGCGGCCGCGATCCCGCACTGCGCGTGCGCGGCCTGCTGCCTGCGCTGCGCGCTTGCGAGGCGCGAGGTTACATTCCCGCCGCACGGGCGAAGTTGTTGCGCGCGTCGTACGTGTTCCTGCGCCGTCTTGAGAACCGCGTGCAGATGCTGCGCGATGCGCAGACGCACGACATCCCGGACGATGCGCTGTCGCGTGAACGCCTCGCCCTGGGCATGGGACATGCGTCCTGGGACGAGCTCGCGCTGGAACTGGCGAGGCATCGCGACGCGGTATCCGGTGAATTCGCCGCGGTGCTCATGCCCGAGGCGGGAAGCACCGCGGTGGCCCCGGCCGCCGATGTCGCCCTATGGCAGGCCGCCTGCGACGAGACGCTGACCGCCGGCATGATGGAGGCCTCGGGCTTCGTGCCCGGCGGCGACGTGGCCGAGGAACTCGTGAAGCTGCCGCGCACCGCGGCGGTGCGCTCGATGTCCGCGCGTTCGGCGGAGCGCCTGCAGCGCCTCATGCCGCAGCTGATGGAGGCGGCGCATGAAAGCGTCGCGCCCGCGGCGAGCCTGCACCGCCTGCTGCGCCTGGTGCAGGCCGTCGCCCGCCGATCTTCGTACCTGGCCTTGCTCGACGAACAGCCGAACGCGCGCCGCCGCGTCGCCAGCGTGTTCGCCGACAGCGCCTTCCTCGCCGAACGCGTGATCGCCCAGCCGCTCCTGCTCGACGACGTGCTCGATCCGCGCATCGACCAGCTCCCGCTGAAACGCGCCGACATCTCCGCCGAGATCGCGCGCACCCTGGGCGCGCTGGACGAGCGCGACGCCGAGCGGGAGCTCGAGCGCATCAACGAATTCCGTTCGAGCATCGCCTTCCGCCTGGGCCTCGCGTTCAACGACGGCCGCGCCGACGCGCCGGCGACGGCACGCCGTCTCGCCGGGCTCGCCGAAGCCGTGGTCGCGGCGGTGCTCTCCCTCGCCACCCGTGAACTCACCGCGCAGCACGGCCGCCTTCCGGGCGAGGGCAGCGGATTCGCCGTGCTGGGCTACGGCAGCCTCGGCGGCGAGGAACTCGGGTTCGCTTCCGATCTCGATCTCGTCTTCGTCTATGACGGCAAGCGCGCCAACGCGATGAGCGACGGCCCGCGGCCGGTGGATGGCACGCGCTGGTACCAGCGCCTCGCGCAGCGCGTGATGCACTGGCTGAGCGCGCAGACCCATGCGGGCAGTCTTTATGAAGTGGACACGCGCCTGCGTCCGGACGGTTCGAAAGGCCTGCTGGTCGCCAGCGTGGACGCCTTCGAGGCGTACCAGCGCGACCGCGCATGGACCTGGGAACACCAGGCGCTGCTGCGCGCGCGGCCCGTGGCCGGCGATCCGCGCCTCGGCGAGGCCTTGCTGGCGATCCGCCGCGACATCCTTGCCGCGCCGCGCGACCCGGACCGGGTACGCGACGAAGTGGGTGCGATGCGTGCGCGTTGGCGCGGCGAGCGCGACCGCTCGGATGCCGCGCGCATCGACCTCAAGCAGGGCAGGGGCGCGCTGATCGACATCGAATTCATCCTGCAGGGCCTGGTGCTCGCGCACGCGTCGACCTATCCCTCGATCCTGGACACCCCTGCCAGCAGCGTCCTGATCGACGCGCTTCGCGACGTGGCCCTGCTTACCGAGGCGCAGGCCGACACCCTGCATGTCGCGCACGCGGACCTGCTGCAAGCCGGGCTTGCCTGCACCCTCGACCTGCGCTCCCGCATCGCCACGCGCACGCCCGCCCTCGAGGCGCTGTGCGCCGGCGTGGAACAGGTGGCGGGCGAGCTTGGCTTGGATTTCAGCCCGCGCGCCGGAGCCGCCGCGCAAGGTGCCTGACCGGCCGCGTGGCGGTATGCTGTGCGGCCGTTACGGAAAGCCATACCGATGATCAAAGCTCCGTTGCTGATCGACACCGACCCCGGCGTGGACGATGCCCTCGCCATCCTGATGGCACACCAGCACGCGGATGTCGTCGCGTTGACCGTCGCGGCGGGCAATGTCGGTCTGGGCCATACCGTGCGCAACGCGCGCACCCTGGTCGAACTCATCGGCGCACGTACGCCCGTCTATCCCGGTTGTCCTTCTCCGCTGGTTCGCGATCCCGATGAGGACGCGGCCTTCGTGCACGGCGCGGACGGGTTCGGCGACGTGGGTTTCCCCGAGCCGGCGCACGTCGCGGAAGCCGAGCACGGCGCGCTGGCGCTGGTGCGGCTGACCCGCGAACGTCCCGGCGAACTGACCCTCGTGGCCCTCGGTCCCCTGACCAACCTCGCCCTGGCCGTGCGCCTGGACCCGGCCCTGCCGGAACGCGTGAAGCGGCTGGTGATCATGGGCGGCGCGGTCACCGGTCACGGCAATACCGGCAAGGTGCCGGCGGAATTCAACATCGGCTTCGATCCCGAGGCCGCGCACGTGGTCTTCGAGGCCTTCCCGATGTTCGACCTGGTGGACTGGGAGGCGACGGTGCGCCATGCCTTCGCCGATGAGGTCTACGAGCGCTGGGTGGCGTCGGGCGACCACCGCGCCGCGTTCTTCGAGAAGATCTTCGGCACCGCCCGCCGCTTCAACGCCGAGCACGAGCGCACCGGCTTCATCGCCGCCGACGCGCTGGCCATGGCGGTGGCGCTGGATCCGGCCATCGTCGTCCGCGCCGAAACCCGCCATGTGGGCATCGAGCTGGACGGCCGCCTCACCCGGGGCGCCACCGTGGTCGACTGGCACCGGCGGCTGGGCGGCCGGGCCAACGCCCGGATCGTCCTCGAAGTGGACCAGGACCGCTTCGCCGGACTGATCGCCGGGGCGCTGGGCGTTTCTTGACCGGTCCGGGTCCGCTGGCTACAATGCCGCTCTTTTCACCCCGCTATTTCTCAGGTTCAAGCCATGAAAGAGAACATCCATCCGAAGTACCAGCCGGTGGTCTTCCAGGACCTGTCGTCCGACTTCGCGTTCCTGACGCGTTCGACGATGTCCAGCAAGGAAACCGTGAAGTGGGAAGACGGTAACGAATACCCGGTGATCAAGCTCGATATCAGCAGCCACTCGCACCCGTTCTACACGGGCAAGCAGAAGACGCTGGACGTCGGCGGCCGCGTCGACAAGTTCCGCCAGCGCTACGGCAAGAAGTAATACCGCGACATCCGCGCGCCGCCTGCGGGGTGGCGTTTCGCGAGGATCGAGGACACGGGGCGAGCCCACGGCTTGCCCCGTGTCTTTTTGCGTCCGGCCCATACGATCCTCTAACGGACGTTCGAACGGGCTCTGTGCGATAATGGGGAACTTCGGCCGCACGCAGCGGCCGGTACGATGCCTTCCCCAGGGCAGCGTTTCCCAACATCGTAACGTCGCCCGGTCCACCGGGGCGGCGGGAACAGAGACAAGAGGAGCTCGCCGTGTCCGACGCCAAAACCGTCAAATTGGTCGATGAATCCAACAAGCCCGTGAGCGAACTGCCGGTCATCGGCGGCACGCTCGGTGCCGAGTGCGTCGACATCGGCACGCTCTACAAGGACACCGGCTACTTCACCTACGACCCGGGCTACGGCAGCACCGCCAGCACCAAGAGCGCCATCACCTACATCGACGGCGACAAGGGCGTCCTGCTGTATCGCGGCTACCCGATCGAGCAGCTGGCCGAGAAGTCGACCTTCCTTGAAACCTCCTACCTGCTCCTCAACGGCGAACTGCCGAACAAGGACCAGTTCGCGAAGTTCGAGCACGAGATCACGCATCACTCAATGATGCACGAGAACCTCAAGTTCTTCCTGCGCGGCTTCAACCACGACGCGCATCCGATGGCGATGCTCGCCGGCTCCATCGCCTCGCTGTCGGCCTTCTACCACGACAAGCTCGACGTCGATAACCCGGAAGACCGCAAGCTCGCCGCCATCCGCCTCATCGCGAAGATGCCGACGATCTCGGCCGCCATCTACCGTCATTCGATCGGCTGGCCGACGCGTTACCCGCGCAACAACCTCGAGTACGTCACCCGCTTCCTGCACATGATGTTCGAAGTGCCGAGCGAGCCGCTGGAGCTGAATCCGGTGGTCGCCAAGGCGCTCGACCTGCTCTTCATCCTGCACGCGGACCACGAACAGAACGCTTCCACCTCCACGGTCCGCCTGGTCGGTTCGACCGGTGCCAACCCGTACGCCTCGATCGCGGCCGGCATTACCGCCCTGTGGGGTCCCGCCCACGGCGGTGCGAACGAAGCCGTGCTCAAGCAGCTCGAGGAAATCGGCTCGGCCGACAAGGTCGAGACGGCGGTCAAGCGCGCGAAGGACAAGAACGATTCCTTCCGTCTCATGGGCTTTGGCCACCGCGTGTACAAGAACTTCGACCCGCGCGCGAAGATCATCCGCGAGATGTGCCACAAGGTGCTGAACGAGCTGGGCGTGAACGACCCGCTGCTCGACGTGGCCATGAAGCTGGAAGAGGCCGCGCTGAAGGACGACTACTTCGTCGAGCGCAAGCTGTACCCGAACGTCGACTTCTACTCGGGCATCATCTACAAGGCGCTGGGCATCCCGACCGAGATGTTCACCGTGATGTTCGCCATCGCGCGCACCTCCGGCTGGATCTCGCACTGGATCGAACAGCACGAAACCCCGGGATCGCGCATCGGCCGGCCGCGCCAGATCTACACCGGCGCCGACGTCCGCGATTACGTTCCGGGCGACAAGCGCTAAAGAGAAACCCGGCGAAGCAGCTTGTGTCAAAACAGGCTGCCGGCCAAGGGGCGTTCCTCGCAAGAGGAGCGCCTTTTTTTGCTCGTCGCCCCTGCGAAGGCAGGGGCCCAGCGACTTCCGCATCGCCCGCCAAAGTCGCTGGGTTCCTGCTTGCGCAGGAACGACGGATCAGGTCGAACCGTTGAACGCCGCGATGTCTTCCTCAGCCAGCAACTCCTGCACCATCGCCCGGGTAGCCCGGCGCATGGGCCTGTCGTCCACGCGGTCCAGCGGCGCCTGGCGCAGGGCGTCCACCGGCAGCACGGTCAGGTCGAAGGGAATGCCGTCGGCGCCGAACAGCAGCACCGTGTGCTCGCTCTGCTCAGTGGGCGACCAGCGCAGGCGGCGCGTCTGCGTCTCCAGCGGAATGCCCTGCTCGCGCAGGAACAGGCCCGGAGCTTCGGGATCGTCGCTATAGACATGCAGGCAGACGGCCGAATGTTCGTCGGCGGTGCCTTCGAGGACGGCGCCCACCAGCCGCGTATCGAACCCGCGCAGGAAACGCATGGCTTCCACCGCCGCTTCGCGCCGGGCCCGCAGGGCCTGCGGTTGCGAATCGCCATGGAAGAGACGCTGGTGTTCGCGCAGCGCGTCCTCGATCTCGTTGTTGCGCGGAAGGGCTTGCGTGTCGACGATGCCGAGCCGCTCTGCGGCCTTCAGCTTCGCATGGTGGAAGTCACGGATGCCATGCTCGCTCATCAGGCGCGCCGCCTCCTGGGCGACGAGGACGCGATTGCGCTGCGTCCGGTCCTGGGCATGGATCCTGTGGTGTTCGCCTCGTGCCATGACTCACCCCCGTGTGGTGTGTTCGTGTGCCAGGCGCGCGCCGCTGCCGCGGCGCGCGTCAGAAGATGTCGTAGGCGTGTTCCTGCTGTTCCTCCTGCTGTTTTTGCGTCGCCTGCTCGCGAAGACGGTCGACGTCCTCTACCTTCATGATCTCGTTCATGCCGCCGGGCGAGGGCAGTCCTGAGCCGGGATCGATCTGCACCGTGGCGATGCCGGGGGGCATGGCCAGCATGTGCGAGGGCTTGTCCTTGAGGAACGCGCCCATGTAGTCCATCCAGATCGGCAGCGCCGCCTTGGCGCCGAACTCGCCGCGTCCCAGCGAACTGAAGTCGTCGAAGCCCACCCATACCGCCGTGGACACGTCGCCGTTGAAGCCGACGAACCATGCGTCGCGGTGGTCGTTGGTGGAGCCTGTCTTGCCAGCGATGTCGTCGCGGCCGAGAGCCTTCGCGGCAGCGCCCGTGCCGCGCTTCACCACGTCCTGCATCAGCGAAGTCACGAGGTAGTCATTGCGCACGTCGATCACGTGCGGCGCAAGCTTCGGCGCTTCCGACGCGTCGGCATGCGCGTCGGCCGGCAGCACGGCCTCACCCGTGCCGCTTCCCGCGGTACTGCCGGCCGTGGCCGGGCGGGCGGGAATCAGCGCGGTGGATCCCTGGGGCGGCGGACCCGGAGGCGTCGGGTTGAGCAGGCGCTCCTGGCAGTCCGCGCAGGCACGCTCGGGATTGGCGACGTAGACAGGGTTGCCGTTGCGATCGTCGATGCGCGAGATGAAGTACGGCGTGACCAGGTAACCGCCATTGGCGAACACGGCATAACCGCGCGCCATGCTCATCGGCGATACCGAGGCGGTGCCCAGCGCCAGCGACAGGTTCTGCGGCAGGGCATCGGGCGTGAAGCCGAAGCGCGTCATGTACTCGCGGGCGTAGCGCAGACCGAGTGCGTCGAGCAGGCGCACCGAGACCAGGTTCTTCGACTTCACCAGCGCCTCGCGCAGGCGCATCGGGCCGTCGAACTTGTTGTCGTCGTTGGCCGGCGCCCACACGCCATCGGGGCTGTCTCTTATACACATCTAAAAAAAAAAGGGGGGGGGGGGGGGGGGGGGGGGGGGGGGGGGGGGGGGGGGGGGGG
>NZ_JBPGXO010000075.1:0-9577 GCF_056755555.1 Luteibacter sp. SVR4-7G
ATGCAGGACCGACCGCAGACGAGCGAGGACGTCGTCGGAAGTGAAGGTTTCGGCTGGGATCGCGCTCATAGCTGGGTAAGTCCATTTCATCCCCGGATGGCGGGCCCGCTTCCGCACAGACAGACGGTGCAAGCGCCTTCACCGAGGCGACGAAGGTGATCGGAAAGGCTTTGGTTGTCGCCGTGCCTTTGGCGACTCCCCCTGACCCAAAAGCGCCGTGTAGGCAAAGCCTTACAAGAGCCCCGGGGTCTGCAAAGTGTAACAGATCACGCTCCGGAACAATGCTTCCTTGCGATCCGCACGATGGCCGGACACTGTCCGGGCGGGAACGCTCCGCCGTCCGCGGACAGGCCAACGCGGCGCTGCCAGGGAAACGGAAACCGCGATGGAATGCGCCTTGCGCGCATTTTCGGCGGTTGGCACGCCTCTTGCGACATACCTCCCGAGACCCCTTTCATCATCGTCGCAGGAGAAAGACCATGAAGTACGAAACCGCCATGCTGAAGACCTTCTTCGTCGCCGCCGTCCTGACCTGCCTGCTGACCCTGGGCGCGATGGTCACCGCACCGGGCCCGACGGCCGCCGGGGCCGTTGTCGCCGTTCGCTGATCGCAGCCTTGAACTACTCGTCGTCGATGAGCCTGACGTTCATCGCGTACGGTGGTCCGTCGACGCCTTGGCCGATGTCGAACCTGACGCGATCGCCTTTCTTCAGGCGGGGGGCGCCGGGAGGTATCCGCGAGGCCGGATCGGAGGCGGGGATATCGCCGGGAAGCGCCCCGGATTGGCCGGGGTTGTTCGTTGCCTGGGGCTTGCGCTTGCTCATTGCAGCATTCTCCCTCTCCGTTGGGGACGAATGACGCCTGCCGCTGCTCTTGCTAGATGAGCGTGACTTCGTCCGCCTGTAAGCCCTTCTGACCTTGCGTTACCGTGAAGGAAACTTTCTGGCCTTCCTGCAGGGTCTTGAAACCGTTTCCCTGGATCGACCGGAAGTGGACGAAAACGTCGGGTCCGCTATCTCGCGAAATGAAGCCGAAGCCCTTCGCATCGTTGAACCATTTGACCGTACCGGTTTCGCGCTTCGAATCTTGCTGACTCATGACGCACTTTCTCCGCAGATGAATATCGCCGGCGACATGTAAAACCATCGCCACGTTCACCCTGCGCCGCGCCGTGGAGCCGGTCAATCGGCCAAAAGTCTGGGCGCAAAAACGGAAAAAGCCGCCGGACGGGCCGGCGGCTCTTTTGCCACTTTCGCTTAGCGATTACTGACCGCGCATGCGGCCCTGGAAGCGCGGCGCGCCATTGCCCATGTGCGGCAGGCGGATCTTGCCGATGGCGCTGATGCGCTCCTCGGCCATGCGATCCGCGGCCTTGTAGGTCGGGATCTTGTCGCGTGCGGCGATCTCGAAGATGCGGCCGACGTTGTAGTAGATCGTGCGCATCATGCGCATCGCGCGCTCGCGGTTATAGCCGTCGATTTCCAGCGACACGTTCATGACGCCGCCGGCGTTCACGGCGTAGTCCGGCGCGTAGAGCACGCCACGGCGGGAAAGCTCGTCGCCGATCGCGTCGGTGGCCAGCTGGTTGTTGGCCGCACCGCAGATGATCTTCGCCTTGATGCGGTCGATGGTCTGCTCGTTCACCGTGCCGCCGAGGGCGCAGGGGCTGTACACGTCGGCGTCCACGTCGTAGATCTCGTCGAGGCCCACGGCCTCGCAGCCCAGCTCGTCGACGCAGCGCTGCACCGCGTCCTTGTTGATGTCGGTGACGAACACCTTCGCGCCCTGCTCGCGCAGCAGCTTGATGAACTCGCTGCCCACGTGGCCGCAGCCCTGCACGGCGTAGCTGTACTTGCCCACGTCTTCGTTGCCGTGCTTGTGCTGCAGCGCGGCCATCAGGCCCTGCAGGGTGCCGAAGGCGGTGAACGGCGAGGGATCGCCCGAACCGCCGTGGACCTGGTGCACGCCGGTGACGTACTCGGTTTCACGGAACACGTATTCCATGTCGTTGACGTCGATGCCGACGTCCTCGGCCGTGATGTAGCGGCCGTTGAGCGAATTCACGAAGCGGCCGAAGGCGCGGAACAGCGCTTCCGACTTGTCCTTGGAGGGATCGCCGATGATCACGGCCTTGCCGCCGCCCAGGTTCAGGCCGGCCACCGCGTTCTTGTAGGTCATGCCGCGCGACAGGCGCAGCACGTCGTTCACGGCGTCCTGCTCGGTCTTGTAGGGCCACATGCGCAGGCCGCCCAGCGACGGACCGAGCACCGTATTGTGGATCGCGATGATGGCCTTCAGGCCCGCGTCCTTGTTATGGCAGAAGACGACTTCTTCGTGGCCCGTGTTGGCGATGGTTTCGAAAATCATCGAACGCAAACTCCAGTTACAAGCGGCTGGGGCGCCGCCCTTCGGATGGAAACCGGCGGTGGGGACCACCGGTGGATTGTGACCGTCCAAAAAAATCGCCCCAACCTTGAAGGCGGGGGCGATATGTCGTGTCAGCTGGATAGTTTAAACCGTTGCGGGCCCCTGTGTAGGTGCGCCGCACAACGGGGCTAGCGGTGCCAGTGGCGGTCGCGGTGCCAGGTCTCCCGTTCGAAGCGCCAGCCGTGGCCGTAGGGGCGCCACACCGGGGGGCGGTAGACGTAGCCGGGACGGCCGGCGTACCAGTGGCCTCCGACCCAGACATAACGGCCGCCGGCCCAGCTCCAGTAGCCCGGGGCCCAGACGTAGCCGGCCCGCGGAGGCGGTACGCGCTCGAAGCGCGGCGGTGGCGGCCGGGTGCCCACGGTGACCGAAACGTACTCGCGCGCGGCGACGGGCGGGGTGTAGCTCGCGGCGCCGACGGCCAGGCCCAGGGCGGCCACGGCGGCGAAAGTGCGGATCAGGCTCATAACGGTCTCCTTCGGGACTCCGCGTGAATGCGGATTCGAGCGCCAGAACGCAGGCTCCTGCGGGCGGGTTGACTATGTCCCTCGACATGCGTTCAGCTTCGCGCACCCTTTCGTCCAGTCCCTTCCATGAAGCCACCACGACGCTTCGGCGTCCGCACCGTCGCGACCCTCCTGGGGATCCGGGCGGCCTACCGGCTGGGCAGCCGCCTGGCGCCGGGACGTACCGTCGCCCATGCCGCCCGCGTGTTCCAGACGCCCTTGCCGAGCAGTCGCGAACGCGCGGCCCATGCCTTCGGGTCCACGTCGGCGCGCGAAACGCGCATCGAGGTCGACGGCAGGTCCATCGCCACGTACGTCTGGGGCGATCCCGCCACGCATCCCTACGTCCTGTTCGTGCATGGCTGGTCGAGCATGGGCCTGCGGTGGGAAAGCTGGGTGCCGCAGGTTCTTGCGAAGGGCTGGGCGGCGGTATCGTTCGACCAGCCCGGCCATGGGCGGAGCGCCGGCGAGTTGTGCACGCTGCCGGACTTCGCGCGCACGCTGGGCGCGGTCGCCCGGCATTACGGGGACCCGGAAGGGGTCGTCGCCCACTCGCTGGGCGGCGCAGCGGTAGGCCTGGCGCTCGACGACGGGTGGACCACGAAGCGCGTGGTGCTGATCGCCGCGGCCGCGGACGTGCAGGGTGCGACGCGCCGCTTCGCGCGTTTCGTGCGGCTCGGCGAGCACCTGAGGCCAAAGCTGCACGAGGTGCTGGCGCAACGTACCGGCGTCCTCATCGACGACCTGCACATCGCCCACCACGCGCCGAAGCGCACCCAGCCGGTGCTGGTGGTGCACGATCGCGGGGATTCCGAGGTGCCGGTGGAGGAGGCGGCGATGTACATGCGACTTTGGCCGGGCGCGACGCTCATGGAAACGAACGGCCTCGGCCATCGCGCCATCGTGGACGACCCCGCGGTGCAAGCAGCCGCGCTGACATTCCTCTCCGGCCAGCCCGCCCTCCCGGTGTAGGAGCGCGCCCTGCGCGCGACATCTTTTGAGGCGATGCGCAACAGGGCCTGGCCGCTCCTCGCGAAAAACTGTCGCGCGCAGGCGCGCTCCTACACTTACGCTGCACTGCACCAGAGGTCGCCTGGCATGCCGCAGTAGAATTCACAGTTCCCCACCGTCGTCGATCGTCCCGGAGTTTCCATGAGCTCGCAGCCCAAGCACATTCCCGCCAGCAGCACGGACGCCGAGGCGACCCCGCTGCGTTTCGTCACGGCGGCGAGCCTCTTCGACGGTCACGACGCGGCCATCAACATCATGCGCCGGATCATCCAGAGCCAGGGCGCCGAGGTGATCCACCTTGGCCACAACCGCTCGGTGGAGGACGTGGTGCGCGCCGCGCTGCAGGAAGATGCCGACGCCATCGCGCTGTCTTCATACCAGGGCGGCCACGTGGAGTACTTCAAGTACATGGTGGACATGCTGCGCGAGCGCGGCGCCGGCCATGTGCGCGTATTCGGCGGCGGTGGCGGCACGATCACGCCGGAGGAGATCAAGGAGCTCCAGACCTATGGCGTGGAGCGCATCTACCATCCCAACGACGGCATGAAGCTCGGCCTCGTGGAAATGATCGAGGACGTGATGACGCGCACGCGCGCCGCCGCGTCGCAGCGCGTGGAAGTTGCGCCGGCAGCGGCCTCGGTCGAGGACGAGATCTCGATCGGCGCCATGCTCTCGGCGATCGAGGAAGACCTGCTGGGCGAGGAAGAACTGGCCCGCCTGCGCAAGGAATGGAAGCTCGCCGGCGGCAAGACGCCGGTGCTGGGCCTCACCGGTACCGGCGGCGCCGGCAAGTCGTCCGTCGTGGACGAACTGCTGCTGCGCTTCCTGCACGCCTTCCCGCAGATGCGCATCGCCGTGCTCGCCGTCGATCCGACCCGCCGCCGTAGCGGTGGTGCGTTGCTGGGCGACCGCATCCGCATGAACTCGCTGCGCAGCCCGCGCGTGTACATGCGCTCGATGGCGACGCGCCGCCAGCACGCCGCCACCTCGGTGGTGCTGCACGACTGCATCGATTTCCTCAAGGCCCAGGCCTACGACCTGGTGATCGTCGAAACCGCCGGCATCGGCCAGAGCGATTCGGAAATCGTCGACCTCGTCGATTTCCCGGTCTATGTCATGACCAGCGAATACGGCGCGGCGAGCCAGCTCGAGAAGATCGACATGCTCGATTTCGCCGAGCTGGTGGTGCTCAACAAGTTCGACAAGCGCGGCGCCGAAGACGCCCTGCGCGACGTGCGCAAGCAGTGGAAGCGCAACCGCACGGCGTTCCAGCTTGCCGACGAGAAGGTGCCGGTCTATCCCACCATCGCCAGCCAGTTCAACGATCCGGGCGTCACCTGGATGTTCGACAACCTGTGCCGCCTGATGCGCGAGAAGCTCTCGCTGCCCGAGGCCACATGGACGCCGGACGTCGACATCAGCCTGCGCGAGCCGCGCGCCACCGTGCTCATTCCGGGCAACCGCGTGCGCTACCTGGCCGAGATCGCGGAGCAGGGCCGCGGCATCAACGGCACCATCGCGGTCCAGGCCGCCGCAGCGAGCAAAGCGCAGCAATACTACGAATCGCTGAAGGACATCGGCGACGAGGCGCTGCCGCGCGCGTTCGACCTTTACGACCACGCCCTGCTCACCGCTCACGGCGACCGCTCGCTGATTACGCTCCGCCAGCGCTACAACGAAGCGGTGCGCGAACTGTCCAGCGAGGCGATCCACCTCCTGCGCGAATGGCCGGGCCGTTTCGAGGCCGTTACCGCCGAGTTCAACGAATACCAGGTGCGCGACAAGGTCATTCGCGTAGAGAACTACCGCGAATCGCTGAGCCACCAGAAGATCCCGAAGGTCTCGCCGCCGAAGACGAAGGATTGGGGCGAGCTGCTGTCCTTCCTCATGCGCGAGAACCTGCCGGGCCATTATCCGTACACCGGCGGTGTCTTCCCTTATCGCCGCGCCGGCGAGGACCCGACCCGCATGTTCGCGGGCGAGGGCACGCCCGAGCGCACGAACCGTCGCTTCCATTACCTCTCCCTGGGCGGCGCCGCGGCGCGCCTGTCCACGGCCTTCGATTCGGTGACGCTGTACGGCGAGGATCCCGCGCCGCGTCCCGACATCTACGGCAAGATCGGCAACTCCGGCGTCTCCATCGCGACGCTCGACGACATGAAGAAGCTGTACTCCGGATTCGACCTGTCGGCACCGTCGACGTCGGTGTCGATGACCATCAACGGTCCCGCGCCGATCATCCTCGCCATGTTCATGAACACGGCGATCGACCAGAACGTCGAGAAGTACCTCAACGAGGACGCCTCGCGCTGGGAAGTCGCCAACAAGCGCATCGCGGAGCTGTATCCGGACGGCAACCGCCCGCGCTACAACGGCGAACTCCCGCCGGGCAACAACGGCCTCGGTCTTGGCCTGCTCGGTGTCTCCGGCGAGGAAGTGGTGGATGCGGAAACCTATGCGCGGATCAAGGCGTATACCCTGGCGACGGTACGCGGCACCGTGCAGGCGGACATCCTGAAGGAAGACCAGGCGCAGAACACCTGCATCTTCAGCACGGAGTTCGCGCTGCGCATGATGGGCGACATCCAGCAGTACTTCGTCGACCACAAGGTACGCAATTTCTACTCGGTGTCGATCTCGGGGTACCACATCGCGGAAGCCGGGGCGAACCCGATCAGCCAGCTGGCCTTCACGCTGTCCAACGGCTTCACCATCGTCGAGTACTATCTCGCGCGCGGCATGAAGATCGACGACTTCGCGCCGAACCTGTCGTTCTTCTTCTCCAACGGCATGGACCCGGAATACACGGTGATCGGCCGCGTCGCCCGCCGCATCTGGGCGCGCGCCATGCGCGAGCGCTACGGCGCCAGCCCGCGCAGCCAGATGCTGAAGTACCACATCCAGACGTCGGGCCGTTCGCTGCACGCGCAGGAAATCCAGTTCAACGACATCCGCACCACGCTGCAGGCGCTGTATGCGCTGTTCGACAACTGCAACAGCCTGCATACGAATGCGTACGACGAGGCGATCACCACTCCGACCGAGGAGAGCGTGCGCCGCGCGGTGGCGATCCAGCTCATCATCAATCGCGAGCTGGGCCTGAACTTCAACGAGAACCCCTGGCAGGGCAGCTTCATCGTCGACGAGCTCACCGACCTCGTGGAAGAGGCCGTGTACAAGGAGTTTGAGGCGATCAGCGAGCGCGGCGGCGTGCTCGGCGCGATGGACACGATGTACCAGCGCGGCAAGATCCAGGAAGAGTCGATGTACTACGAGCACAAGAAGCACGACGGCTCGCTTCCGCTCATCGGCGTGAATACCTTCCTGCCGAAGGATCACGGCGGCGAGATCGCGACGGAGATCGAGCTGATCCGCTCCACGGAGGAGGAAAAGGGCCAGCAGATCGACAATGTGCGGCTCTACGCCAAGGCCCGCAACCACCTGGCCCCGGACAGCCTGGTCATCCTGCAGAAGACCGCCCGCGAGCGCCGCAACGTCTTCGAGCAGCTGATGGAAGCCGTGCAGCACAACTCCCTCGGCCAGATCAGCCACGCGCTGTACGACGTGGGCGGCGAATACCGCCGCAATATGTAAAACCCGTCGCTCCTGCGACGGCAGGAGCCCAGCGACTCCCTGCCCAGCCCGATTTGAACTCGACCGCCGGTTCGTAGTCCCATGGGGGCTTGGTCATGGCGGGAGCGGTACGTTGAGCAGTCAGTCGTCGGGTTCGAAGTGGGTCGCGGGTTTGCTGGTCGTGGCGATCGCCGTGGCGGTGGGCATCTTCGTGTACAGGGAGAAACTGGCACGGGAGAAGGCAGGCGCTCCGCCGTTCGCCGTCGCGGATTCCTCCGCCCCCGCCCATGCCGGAACCGTCCACGACGCGGCGCTGCCGCAGCATCCCATCGGCCCGGCCAGCGCATCCACGGCCGCATTACCGTCGCTGGACCAGAGCGACGACGCCGTGCTTGCCGGCCTCATGGCGCTCACCAGCGACGATGCCCTGAAGTCGGTACTGAAGCCGCAGGCCATCGTATCGCGCATGGTCTCGACCATCGACGCGCTGCCGAAGCGCAGCGTCGGCATGAACATCGTGCCGCTGCGAACGCCGACCGGTCGCTTCCAGGTGCAGTCGGACGACGGGATGTTCGTCGAGTCGAAGAAGAACTACGCGCGCTACGACACCTACATGTACGTCGCCGAGCGGATGAACCCGCAGGCCGCCGCGGCCTGGTACAAGCGCAACTACCCGCTGTTCCAGGCGGCCTATCGCGACCTCGGCACGGGCGGTTATTTCAATGACCGCCTCATCGAGGTGATCGACCATCTTCTTGCCGCGCCGGAACCGAAGGGCAAGCTCCAATTGATTCCGGCGAAGGAAGGCTACCTCTACGCGAATCCCGATTACGAGCAGCTGTCGGCCGGACAGAAGTTCATGATCCGCGTGGGGCCGGAGAACGAGGCAAAGTTGAAGGCCAAGCTCAAGGCATTGCGCGATGCCATAGCGAACGAATCCCCGATGTAGGAGCGCGCCTTGCGCGCGACAGGTTTTCGCGAAGAGCAACAGGGCCTGTTGCTCACGGCCCCAAAACCTGTCGCGCGCAAGCGCGCTCCTACAATGCGTTGGCTATCAAGGATGCTTCGACGGATCGCGCACCGGTACGCTGATGTTGCACAGGTCGATCTTTCCCGCAGGGCGGGTGTAGAAGTCGTCGCGGCGATTGCGCTTGGCATCGACGACGGCGGCGAAGGTCTTGCTGTCGGTGCGCAGCACCTGGATCGGCGTGCGTTCGGCTTCCGGTACGTCGGCGGCGAGGCGGACGCTCTTGATCGTGACGCGCTGTCCGGGCTTGTCGTAGAAGCCCATCGGTTCGCCACCGCGCGGGTAGGCCGAGAGGATTTCCATGCCCTTGATGACCTTGCCGGCCACGGCGAGGTTGCGGTCCAGGTTGCGCGGTGCCTGGCCGATGATCGCGTAGAGCGAGCTGCCGTTGCCGGTTTCCGCGCCGGTATCGCGTGCGACGCCCACGGTGCCGTAGCAGTGCGCGATCCAGGCTTCGCCCTTCCCGTCGCGTGCGACCGGGAAACCGTCGGAGAAACCGACCTCGGGCGCATAGACATCGCCGTCCGGCAGCTTCGTGAAGGGATAGGCCTTGCCGCCCTTGCGCGTGAACTCGGGCGCGAGGGTTTCCTTCGCCGTGCCCAGGCTCTTGGCCTTCTTCTTGTCGTCGCCGTCGGGATCGCCCCACTGGGTAACGAAGTTGTCCTGTACGCGGATGATCTGCGTGCCGTCGAAATAGTGTTCGCGGATCAGGGTGCGGATGTTCGCCGCGTGCAGCGGCGACCAGTCCTGGGCCAGCTCGATGATGACGCGGCCCTGCGGCAGGTCCATGTACACCAGGTTCTGCGGATCGGGCGTGCGCCATTCCGCGGGCGTCGACTTCGCCAGCAACTCCTTCGGCGTGGGCGATTTCTTCGCCTCTTCGGCCATGGCGGGCAGGGCGAGGGCAAAGGCGAGCGCGAAGCAGGTACGTGCGAGCATGGGATCCCCTGGGAGTGTCGTCCCGCAGACGTTAGCAGAGGAACGGGCGATGTAGGAGCGCGCGGTGCGCGCGACATCTTTTGAGGCCGTGCC
>NZ_JBPGXO010000076.1:0-8760 GCF_056755555.1 Luteibacter sp. SVR4-7G
CTACAACAACGTGCAGATGTACGTGACCACCTGGGGCCATCGCTTCAGCGACGACGTGCACATCCTCACCGAGGCGTACTACATGTACGGCAGGAACATCGCCGGCTTCGGTCCGGGTGGCGAACCCGGCGTGGTCGCTTCGTCGCCGCTGCCGGGAAAAGCGGGCGAATACGGCATCGTGAACTATCTCAACATCGCATTGAACCCGGCGAACATGATCTCGATCCGTAACGAGTGGTACAACGACCAGAAGGGCCAGCGCACGGGCTACGCCACGCGCTACACGAGCCACACCGTCGGCCTCACCCACTGGGTGAGCCAGGACCTGGAGATCCGTCCGGAACTCCGCGTGGAGAAGTCCTACGACGTCCATGCGTACGACGGTGGCCGCAAGGATTACCAGGCCAGCGCGATCGTCGACGCCATCTGGCACTACTGAGGAAGGCACCATGAAAACGCTGCTGCGCAACGGCATCGTCCTGCTCCTGCTGATGACGGTGGTCACCGGCATCGTGTATCCCGCGGTGGTCGGCGGGATCTCGGCCCTCATCTTCCCACGCCAGGCTGCGGGCAGCGTGGTGACGCGGAACGGAGCGCCGGTCGGGTCGTCGCTGATCGGCCAATCGTTCTCCGCTCCAGGCTATTTCTGGGGCCGTCCCTCGGCGACCACGCCGGGTCCGTACAACGCAGCGGCGTCGAGCGGTTCCAACCAGGGCCCGACCAATCCGGCCCTGGCGGATGCGGCGAAGCAGCGCCTCGCCGCGCTGCGCGCCGCCGACCCGGACAACGACGCCCCGGTGCCCGTCGAACTCGTCGCCGCCTCCGGCAGCGGCCTCGATCCGGAGATCAGCCCGGCGGCGGCACGCTACCAGGTCGCCCGCGTGGCCCATGCACGCAGGATGGATCCCGCCGCCGTGCGGGCGCTGGTCGACAAGACAACCCAAGGCCGTCAGTTCGGCGTACTGGGCGAGCCGCGGGTGAACGTGCTGGAACTGAACCTGGCGCTCGATCGTGCGCGGTAGGAGCGCGCCTTGCACGCGACATCTTTTGAGGCCGTACCCCGGAGCTGGCGCGCCGGTTCGGAAACTGGCGCGAAAACATGTCGCGCGCGGGGCGCGCTCCTACAATGGGTCATGACCCTCCTCCATCGGCGACTGCCATGAACGAAGATCGCGACGCCCGCGCCGACGCGTTGCTCAACGCAGCGAAGGATGAGGATGGCCAACGCCTGAAGATCTTCCTCGGTGCCTCGCCGGGCGTTGGCAAGACCTTCGCCATGCTTTCGGCGGCGCGCGACCTGCGCCGCCAGGGCATCGACGTGGTGATCGGCCTGGTCGAGACCCACGGTCGCGCCGAAACCGTGGCCCTGCTCGAGGGCGCCGAGGTGCTGCCGACGCGATCGGTACGTTACGCGGGTCGCACCTTCCAGGAATTCGACCTCGAGGCCGCGCTGGCCCGCAAGCCGGCGGTGATCCTGGTGGACGAACTGGCCCATACGAACCTGCCTGGCGGCCGCCATGCGCGCCGTTGGCAGGACATCGCCGAGTTGCTCGAGGCAGGCATCGAGGTGTACACGGCGATGAACGTGCAGCACCTGGAGAGCCTCAACGACCAGGTACGCCGGATCACCGGCGTGGCCGTGCGCGAGACCGTGCCCGACGCGTTCCTCGACCGCGCGCGCGACATCGTGCTGATCGACCTGCCGCCGCGCGAACTCATCGCGCGCCTGCGCCAGGGCAAGGTGTACGTGCCTGAGACCGCCGCTGTGGCGCTCGAGGCCTTCTTCTCGCCGACCAACCTCGCCGCGCTGCGCGAACTGGCCGTGGAAACGGTGGCGACCCACGTGGACAGCGACCTTCGCGAGTCGATGCTCGCGCGCGGGAGCGTCATGCCGGTGCGCCGGCGGATCGTGGCGGCAATCGACGGCGCCGCGCAGAGTGAATACCTCGTGCGCGTCACCCGCCGCATCGCCGAACGGCGCGGCGCGCCGTGGAGTGTGGTGTTCGTCGATCGCGGCGGCGTCGACGCCGCCCGCCGCGAACGCGTGGATGCGGCGATGCGCCTGGCCCGCCGCCTTGGGGGCGAGGAAGTCATCCTGCGCGGTCATGCCGTGGCCGACGAACTGCTGGCCTGGGCCGACCGCGAAGGCGTGGGCCAGATCATCGTGGGACGCACGCGCGAGCGTCCCATCGCGCGCCGGCTCGGCTTTTCGCTCACGCAACAACTGCTTCGGCGCGGCGCGCACCTGGAGCTGACCATCGTCGCCACGCCGGTCGAGCGCGCCAGCGCGCGGCGTCGCCTGCGCTCCGCCGTCGAGATGAAGGGTTCGCGGCGCGACTACGGCATGGCCACGGTGGCGACGGCGGCCGCGATGGGCCTGGCCTTCGTCGCCGACAGGTTCCTCTCGGTGGCCAACCTGTCGCTGATCTTTCTCACCGCGGTGCTCTTCGTGGCGGCGCGTACGCGCATGGCGGTGGCGGTATACACAGCCTTGCTCTGCTTCCTCGGCTACAACTTCTTCTTCGCGCCGCCGCGCTACACACTGGCGATCGCCAATGCCGACGACGTGCTGGCCGTGGTGCTCTTCCTCGTCGCCGCACTGGTATGCAGCCGCCTCGCCACCCGCCTCGCCGGCCAGGTGAGTTCGCTGCGCGTGGCGCAGGTGCGCGGCCGTGCCCTGGTGAGACTGGGCCAGCAACTTGCCACGGCGGCCGATGCCGCGGCCATCCGCGACGTGGGTGCCCGCGCCCTGGCGCGCACGCTGGACATCCAGGTGGCCGTGCTCGCGCGCAACGAGGCGGCCGAACTCGTCGCGGCGGCTTCGGCGCCGGAACCGTTCGCGCTGTCCACGCAAGACCTCGCCGCCGCCGACTGGAGCGAGGCGCATGCCGAACCGGCCGGCCGTTTCACCGATACCCTGCATGCTGCTTCGAGCTGGATCCTGCCGCTGGGCAGCGAGTCGCGGCGCGCGGGCGTCGTGGCCTTGCGCTTCCCGAAAACCCAGGGCGAACCGGATGCGGAGCGCCGTGGCCTGGCTCTGGCGATGGTCCAGGACATCGGCCAGGCGCTCGAGCGCGCGCGTCTCGCCGCCGAACTGGAAGGCGCGCGCGTCGAAGGCGAAACCGAGCGCCTGCGCAGCGCCCTGCTCTCCTCGGTATCGCACGATCTGCGCTCGCCGCTGGCCTCCATGATCGGCTCGGCGGGCACCCTGCTCGATTATGAGAAGCAGCTTCCCGAGGCCGAACGGCGCGAACTGCTCGAGGCCATCCTCGGCGAGGGCCAGCGCCTCGACCGCTATATCCAGAACCTGCTCGACATGACCCGGCTCGGCCACGGCACGCTGAAGCTCAACCGCGATTGGGTGGACGCCGGCGAGATCGTCGCCGCCGCGGTGTCGCGCATGCGCAAGCTGTTTCCCGACGTGCGGGTGGACATGCAACTGCCGCGCGATACCGTGCTGCTCCACGTGCACCCCGCGCTGATCGAGCAGGCCCTGTTCAACATCCTCGAGAACGCGGCCCGCTTCTCGCCCCCGTCCGAGCCGGTGCGCGTCGTGGTGCGCAGCGAGGGGGGGCGCCTGCTGGTGGACGTGATCGACCGGGGTCCGGGCATCCCCGAGGACGAGCGGGAGCGGATCTTCGACATGTTCCACTCGGTGGCGCGCGGCGACCGCGGCAAGCAGGGCACGGGGCTGGGACTCGCCATCTGCCGCGGCATGATCGGCGCGCACGGCGGCAGCGTGGAGGCCTTGCCCAATGCGGGCGGTGGTACCACCATCCGCGTGTCGCTGCCGTTGCCGGCGCCGCCCGACGAGACCTCATGAATGCCATCGCTCCGCGCGTGCTGGTGATCGACGACGAAGTCCAGATCCGCCGTTTCCTCGACATCGGCCTGCGCGCCGAGGGCTACCAGGTGATCCTCGCCTCCACCGGTCAGGAGGGCCTGGGCTTCGCCGCCACGCGCTCGCCCGACGTGGTCATCCTCGACATCGGCTTGCCAGACATGGAAGGCCACGAGGTGTTGCGCGAACTGCGCGCCTGGAGCGAAGTCCCGGTGCTGATGCTGTCCGTGCGCGACGCGGAAAGCGAGAAGGTGAAGGCCCTGGATCGCGGGGCGAACGACTATGTCACCAAGCCCTTCGGTATCCAGGAACTGATGGCGCGCTTGCGCGTGCTCCTGCGCTCGGGCGCCAGGGGCGGAGAAGCCGGCGCGCCGCTGCGCTACGACGATGGCACGCTGTCGGTCGACCTGGCCCGCCGCGAAGTATTCCTCGACGGCCAGGCTGTGGCGCTCACGCGCAAGGAATTCGCGGTGCTGTCGCTGCTCGTGCGCCATGCCGGCCGCGTGGTGGGACAGCAGCAGATACTGCGCGACGTATGGGGAGCGACGCACACGCAGGACACGCACTACCTGCGCATCGTGATGGGCAAGCTGCGGCAGAAACTCGGCGACGATCCCTCGTCTCCGCGTTGGCTCAAAACGGAGCCCGGCGTCGGCTATCGCTTTCCCGCTTCATGATGGGGATACGAACGTTTTTTCCCTTCACGATCCCTTGATTCCGCGGCGTGGCGCGTGATGTCCGTCACACTGCGGGCATCGCGCCGCATTTCTAAGACAAGTCCGATTTCCTTCGACCACGGGCTCGCGCAGCCTCGCGCACTCATCCGAAGAAGGAGCGTCGCGTGGTCCGAATGTTGTCCGTCGCCGTCACCGTCCTGTCCCTCGCCGCGGGCGCCATGGAGGCACCTGCGCCCTCCGCGGCGGTGTCGTGTACGGGCGAACGCTTCGTCGCGGGTGAGCGCATCCTCCCGTCGTACGACGAGGCGCTCCTGCAATGCCACGAGGAGGAACGCTGGATGACGCATCCGGAGACGGGCGATTTCGAGAAGGAACGCACGTGCTACGACGTGAATTCCCCGGGAGAGCACGGCGAATGGCAATACGGCCGTATCGCGATGGACGTCATCGAACGTTACAGCGGCGACGCATACACCTTTGAAACCCTGTGGATGTGCAAGCCCCTGTAGGAGCGCGCCTTGCGCGCGACATGTTTTCGCACCTGTCTCCAAGTTTGCGCGCCAGCTCCGGGGCATGGCCTCAAAACATGTCGCGCGCAAGCACGCTCCTACACTCCGATGGCCTGGCGGGCGAGGTAACGGCCCGGCGAATCGCCGAAAGCCTTGCGGAACATCGCCACGAAGGCGCTGGGCGAGGCGTAGCCGAGCGCATCCGATACCACCGAGACCGGCTCGCCCTCCGCCAGCCGTTCCAGCGCGCAGGTGAGGCGCGCCTGCTGCCGCCATTGCGCCACGCTGCACTGGGTTTCCTGCCGGAACAGCCGGGTGAGCGTGCGCACGGACATGCCGGCCCAGTTCGCCCATTCCTCGATGCCGCGGGTGTCGTCGGGACGCTCGAACATCGCCATCGCGATACGCCGCAGGCGGCGGTCCACCGGCATGGGCAGGTGCAGCTGCTCGACCGGCGCCCGGCGCATCTCGTCGAGCAGCACGGCGAGCAGGCGTTCCTTCTCGGGCTCGTTCGCGGCCTCGACGGGCCAGCTCGCGGCGCGCTTGATGATGGCGCGGAACAGGTCGTTCACGCCGACCACGCAGGGCCGGTCGGGCAGGCCGGCGGCTGCACACGGTGCGATAAAGACCCCCCAGGCGCGTGTGGGGCCCGCGATGCTTACCGTGTGCAGTTCGCCCGGCGGCATCCAGCCGGCGCGATGCGGCGGCAGCAGCCAGGAGCCGTGCTCGGTGCGGCTGACGACCAGCCCCTCCTCGACATAGAAGAACTGACCGCGCACGTGGCTATGCCAGTCGGTCTCGACTAGCGGAATTTCCCCCTTCGCCTCGTAGGCGACCAGCGGCGGGCCATCGGCGCTTTCCAGCAATGCATGTAGGGCATCATCCAGCATTTTGGCCGTTCCTCGACATAAGTTGGCCCGATGACGATATCAGGCCGATAGCTTCCATGGCTAACATTTGCACTCCCAAACAAATGTCCTCGTGGCGCGTTCCTTTCGCCACGAAAGAGGACCTCGACGCCGGAGATTCCCCATGATCCGTCTCGTCACCAATGACTACAACGACCTCGACGGGGGCCAGGAGGCGGGCCACGCCCTGGTCACCTTCGTCGCCTGTGCCCACGTGATGCTGGACCCGGGAACCCCGGAAGAGCAGGTCAGGACGCTGGAACCCCGCCTGCTGGCCCAGTTGCCGACGCTGCGCGCGCTCGGCGTTTTCGACCTGTTCGAGGTCCGCGACCCGGCGCTGGCCGCTCTCCTAGCGGATGAGGCCGAGCCGGCCGTGAGCTGAAAATATCTGCCCGGCGCATATTTGCCTTGACAACTATAATGGAGGCAATAGAATATGCGTCATGAACCCTTCCATCTGCCCAACCCCTGACGGCCGGGACAGCCTCGGCGCCCTGATCGGCATGGTCCGCAGCGAAATCGTACGGGCCATCGAGTCCGACCTCGCCGCCCAGGGCGCGGACCTCAAGTTCACGCAGTTCCACGTGCTGAAGCGGCTGGCCTTGCTCGGACCGATGTCGGCCACCGAACTGGCCCGGGCCGTCGACCTGGATGGGGGCGCCATGACCCGCCAGCTCGACCAGCTCGAGACCAAGGGATACCTGCGCCGCCAGCCGCACGAGCAGGACCGCCGTGCGCTGCGCATCGAACTGACCGAGGCGGGCGAAGTCCTGTGGCGGCACCTGCACGAAAGCAATGTCGCGACGCTGGAACGCGCGCAGCGCGGCCTGTCCGCTGAAGAGCGCGACCGATTGCACGATTACCTGGAGCGCGTGCTCGCCGCGCTCCGCGACAAAGACTGACCTTACTGTCGAGGCAAAAACTCATGCGTCTGCACACTCTTGTGGCGGCCGTCGGGGCCGCGCTGATCCTGTCCGGCTGTGTCACCAGCCGTGGACTGGAGCCGCAGGGCCGGCTCACCGACCCCGCCACCCTTCATGCCGAGCGCAGCCTGGCCAAGGCCCAGGTCTCGCCGGCCAACTGGCCGGCATCCGACTGGTGGACCGGGCTGGGCGACAGCCAGCTTTCCTCGCTGATCGAGGAAGCATTGAAGGACAATCCCGATCTGGCCGCCGCCGATGCCCGCGTGCGTCAGGCGCAGGCGCAGAGCGGCGCCGCCGATGCGGCGCGCGACCCCACGCTGGCCGTCGGCGGTGGCGTGGCCGGCGCGCACCTGCCGGGCACGCTGTTCCCCGCGCCGCTGGGCAACCATTTCAGCTGGACGAAGTACGGCTACGCCAATTTCAGCTGGGATTTCGATCTCTGGGGCGGCAAGCGCGATGCCTGGGAAGCCGCCGTGGGTTCGCAGCGCGCCAGTGAAATCGATTCGCGCGCCGCGCGCATCGAGCTGTCGACCAATGTCGCCCGCGCTTATGTGCAGCTGGGCTACGCATTCACGGAACTGGATGTCGCCAAGGCCGAACTGGACCGCAGCCTTGCTTCGCGCGACCTGGTCCGCCAGCGCGTCGCCGCCGGTGTGGACAACCAGATCCAGGTGAAGCAGGCCGATACGGACGTGGCCTCGGCGGAACGCGAGATGGCGGTGGCCCAGCGCGCCATCGACAGCGCGCGCAGCGCCTTGAGCGTGCTCCTTGGCAAGGGTCCCGATCGCGGCCTGGATATCGCAAGGCCTGCGGCGCTTTCGCCGTCGGCCGTGGCCGTGCCCGCCAATCTTCCCGCCGACCTGCTCGGCCATCGCGCCGACCTCGTCGCCGCGCGCTGGCGCGTGGAAGCGGCATCCAAGGATATCGCCGCCGCGAAGACAGAGTTCCTGCCCAACGTGAGCCTTGGCGTGCTTGCCGCGCAGGTCGCCGGGGGCAGCGAAAACCTGTTCGCTTCGCGCGCCCGCTTCTGGCAGGTGCTGCCCGCCTTCAGCCTGCCGATCTTCGACGGCGGCCGCCTGCGCGCCAACCTCGCCGGCAAGGACGCCGCGTACGACCTCGCCGTGGCCCAGTACAACAAGATCCTGGTCGGCGCGCTCAACGAGGTGGCCGACGATCTTTCCGGCCTGGACTCCCTCGCGACCCAGGTCGCCGCGCAGCAGCGTGCGAGGGACGCCGCGCAGCAGGCATACGACCTGTCGCAGCAGCGCTACAAGGCCGGCGTCGGCAGCTACCTGGAGTCGCTGGTGGTGCGTCAGCAGCTGCTCCTCGCCGAGCAGCGCATGGCCGCGCTGCGCGCGCAGCAAGTCGACACCTCCGTCCAACTCATCCAGGCGCTCGGCGGCGGCTTCCGCCCCGAGGCGGGCGACCAGCCGGTCGCCGCCGCCACGCCGGCGAACAACTAAGAAAACGTCCCGAGGCAGCTAACGATGTCCCAAGAAACCACCGCCCCCGCCGGCGCCGTCGTGGCGCCGCCACCGAAGAGCCGCCGCGGCTTCTTCCTCAAGCTCCTGGTCCTCGTCCTCGTACTGGCCGGCATCGGCTGGACCGTCTGGTATTTCGTGGACGGCCGCTGGTACGAGGACACCGACGACGCGTACGTCAATGGCAACGTCGTGCAGATCACCCCGCAGATCGCGGCCACCGTGCTTTCCATCACGGCGGACGACGGCGACCTCGTGCACAAGGGCGACGTGCTGGTGAAGCTCGACGACAGCGACGCGCAGATCGCGATCCTGAGCGCGCGCGCCGAACTGGCCAATACCGTGCGCCGCGTGCGTGGCCTGTACAACAACGTGAGTTCCGCGCAGGCGGACGTGGCCGTGCGCCAGACCGCCGTGGATC
>NZ_JBPGXO010000077.1:0-8229 GCF_056755555.1 Luteibacter sp. SVR4-7G
AGATGTGTATAAGAGACAGGGTGAGCCAGTTCGGGCCCTGCATATGCGCCGCCAGGAAGCCGCGCTGCTCGAAACCCGATACGGGGATGCCGTAAAAGGGACCTTGCGCCACGTTCCACGCGGCATGCGCTCCCATGCAGACCCAGAGCGAGCGGGTCACGTGGTAGAGCAGGCCGAACAGCAGTCCCGCTTCCAGCGCGATGGCCAGCGCGCTCCAGGTCGTGGCATTCGGGTTCCAGATGTGCAGGCCGCCGAATACCGCGGCCGAAAGCAGCAGGGCCGCCCAGGTGCCGAGCCCTTCTTCCACGATGCGGAAGATCACGCCGCGGCTCACGATTTCCTCGCCCACGCCGGCGCCTACCCCCAGCACCAGGATCGGCCCGAGCCAGTGCGCGTCATGGTTCACGCCGTCGACCACGTAGGCGCCCAGCGCGCACAGGGCGCCCACGACGAGGGAAAACACGACGGCGCCCCCGGCGATGCCCAGGAGTATGTGGGGTGCGGCCTTGCGCGGGGCGAGTTCGTCGACGCGCCGCCTCTCGATGAAGCGGACCAGCAGCCAGTAGGCGAGCACGACGGGCGCGAGCCGGAATGCCTCGATGAGCGGCGTGACCTTGTCGAAGGGCAGGTCGCCCCGGGGAAGTCCAAGGGCCGAATAGATCAGCCGCGCGAGGAAGGCCAGGGCGGTCAGCATGACGAAGAAGGCGACGATGCGCCCAAGGGGCGAACGCAGCAGGCGCAGAGGCAGTGGCACGGGCGGGGGCGTCGCAACGGTCGTATCGGCGGACATGGAAATCTCATGGGTGGGCTTGCAGTCGCAGTCTACGCAGGCATGATGGTGTTCGGATACAAGACCTCGCTGCACCGCCTCCACTATCGTCGCGGGGCCGGCACACTTACCCGGAGCCTGGATCGACCGATGGCCATTCCACCCGACAACGACCCGTCCAGTCCGCTGAACCGCCGCGAGCAGACCTTCCCCTCCCTCAACGAGGAAATGGCGTCGCGCCTCGTGAAATACGGCGTGGAGGAAGCGGTCCCGGCTGGGACGGTGCTGTTCCGGCGTGGCGACCGCAGCATCGATTATTTCTTCGTGATCGAAGGCTGCATCGAGATCTACGACCTGGACAAGGAAGGCGAGCCGAATGTCTTCGCCGTGCATGGCCCCTCGCAGTTCACGGGCGAGGTGGACCTGTTCAGCGAAAGGCAGGCCATGGTGAACGGGCGCACGGGATCCGACTCGCGGCTCGTCCGCGTCAATCCCGCCGGTTTCCGAAAGCTGGTCTCCGGTGAACCGGATATCGGCGAGATCATCATGCGCGCCTTCATCCTGCGCCGCGTGAGCCTGATTCAAAGCGGGCAGGGCGGCGTGACGCTGGCCGGCTCCGCGCATGCCGCCGATACCGTGCGCCTGCGCAGCTTCCTCATCCGCAACGGCTATCCGTACCGGCTGCTCGATACCGACGTGGACGAGGATGCAATGCGCCTCCTCGACTGCCTGGGGCTGCGTCCGTCCGAATGCCCGGTGGTGGTCTTGCCCGACCGGCGCGTGCTGCGCTGCCCCAGCACCGTCCAGCTGGCGGACGAACTGGGCATCACTATCCTGCTCGACAGCGAGCACGTACACGACGTCGCGGTGATCGGCGCGGGGCCTGCCGGGCTTGCGGCCGCCGTCTATGCGGCGTCCGAAGGGCTGGACACCCTGGTGCTCGAAGCCCTGGCCCCCGGCGGGCAGGCCGGCACCAGTTCGAAGATCGAGAACTACCTCGGGTTTCCGACCGGGATCTCGGGACAGGCACTGGCCGGGCGCGCGCAGGTGCAGGCGATGAAGTTCGGCGCGCACATGGCCATTGCGCGGTCCGTGCAGGGCATGGATTGCGCGAAGCACCCGTACCGGCTGCTGCTGGACGACGGCACTTCAGTCCGCGCCCGCGCGGTCGTCGTCGCGACCGGCGCGCGCTACCGCAAGCTGGATCACCTGGACTACGAACGCTACGAGGGGCAAGGCATCCATTACGCCGCCACGGCGATGGAAGCCACACTCTGCGCGGGCGAGGAGGTCGTGGTAGTCGGCGGCGGCAACAGCGCCGGCCAGGCGGCCGTATTCCTTGCGCGCACGGCGGCGCACGTGCACATCCTGGTGCGCGGGGAAGGGCTGGCCTCGACGATGTCGGACTATCTCGTGCAACGCATCGCGCAGTCGCCGCGGATCACCCTGCACGCGCGCTGCCAGGTCGATCACCTCGACGGTGACGTGTACCTGCGGGAAGTGGGCTGGAAGTGCGCCGACGGCACGCAGAAGCGGATGAAAGCAGGCAGCCTGTTCGTGATGATCGGTGCCGAGCCCAATACGGCGTGGCTGGATGGCTGCCTGGACCTCGATCGCAAGGGCTTCGTGCTGACCGGCCGCGACGCCGACGGTTATGCCACTCCGTCTCCCTATGCAACGACGCTGCGCGGCGTGTTCGCGGTCGGCGACGTACGCTCCGGATCGATCAAGCGCGTCGCGTCCGGCGTGGGCGAGGGTTCGGTGGTGGTGCAGGCCATCCACCGTTTCCTCCACCCCTCGCCGATGTAACGCAGCCCAACGTCATCCCTGCGCAGGCAGGGATCCAGTGACTTCTACACCACGGCAGTTAAGAGGCGCTGGGTTCCTGCCTGCGCAGGAACGACGAGCGCGCCATCACACCTCGACGGAGGCCGCGTGCTCGCGCGTCGCCGAGAAACGCACCGTCGGCCAACGCTCCTGGGCCAGCTGCAGGTTCACCCGCGTGGGTGCGAGGTAAACCAGCTCGCCCGCGGCGTCGATGGCGAGGTTGCCGGCGTTCTTCTCGCGGAATTCCTCCAGCTTCTTCGCGTCGTCGCAGTGGATCCAGCGCGCCGTCGCGACGCCCACCTGCTCGAAGGTCGCATCGACGTTGTACTCGTCCTTCAGGCGGTACGCGACCACGTCGAACTGCAGCACGCCGACGGCGCCGAGGATGAGGTCGTTCGACATGATGGGGCGGAAGAACTGCGTGGCGCCTTCTTCGGACAACTGGGCCAGGCCCTTCTGCAACGCTTTCATCTTCATGGGATCGCGCAGGCGCGCGCGGCGGAAGAGCTCCGGCGCGAAGTTCGGGATGCCGGTGAACGACAGCGGCTCGCCCTCGGTGAAGGTATCGCCGATGGTGATGGTGCCGTGGTTGTGCAGGCCGATCACGTCGCCGGGGTACGCACGCTCCACGATCTCGCGGTCGGAAGCCATGAAGGTGAGCGCGTTGGCGATGCGCACCTCCTTGCCCGTGCGCGTCTGCTGCATCTTCATGCCCGCGACATACGTGCCGGAGCACACGCGCATGAAGGCGACGCGGTCGCGGTGCGCGGGATCCATGTTTGCCTGGATCTTGAACACGAAGCCCGTGAGTTTCTCTTCCTCGGGCTTCACTTCGCGGCTGAGCGTCTCGCGCGAGCGTGGCGAGGGTGCGTGCTCCACGAAGAAGTCGAGCAGCAGCTGCACGCCGAAGTTGTTCACCGCCGAGCCGAAGAACACCGGCGTCTGCTTGCCCGCGAGGTAGGCCTCCACGTCGAACGGGTTCGACGCGCCCAGCACGAGTTCGAGTTCGTCGCGCAGTTCGTCGAGCGCCGCCTGGCCGATGCGCGCGGCGAGTTCGGGATGGTCCAGGCCCTTGAAGATCGTGGAGTCCTGGCGGGTGAAGTTCTTGCCGGGCTCGAATACATGCACTTCGTCGAGCAGCACGTGGTACACGCCCTTCAGGCGCGAGCCCATGCCGATGGGCCAGGTGACCGGCGCGCAGGCGATGCCAAGCACGGATTCGACCTCGTCGAGCAGCTCGATCGGCGCGCGGCCTTCGCGGTCGAGCTTGTTGATGAAAGTCATGATCGGCGTGTCGCGCAGCCGGCAGACCTCCATCAGCTTGATCGTGCGCTCCTCGACGCCCTTCGCGCAGTCGATGACCATCAGCGCGGAGTCCACCGCGGTAAGCACCCGGTAGGTGTCCTCGGAGAAGTCCGCGTGGCCCGGGGTATCCAGCAGATTGACGATGGCGCCGTTGTACGGGAACTGCATCACCGAGGACGTGACCGAGATGCCGCGCTCCTTTTCCAGCGCCATCCAGTCCGACGTGGCGTGGCGCGCCGCCTTGCGGCTCTTCACGGAGCCAGCCATCTGGATGGCGCCTCCGAACAGGAGGAGCTTCTCGGTCAGGGTGGTCTTGCCCGCGTCGGGGTGGCTGACGATGGCAAAGCTGCGCCGGCGGCGGGTTTCGGTGAGGTGTGCGGACATGGGTGGGATCGCTGGTCCTGGCTAACCCACTATTCTAGCAGGGTTTTGCCAGCCAGGCGGGCTCCCGCCCCCGGGCTGATTGTGGGAGCGCGCCCTGCGCGCGACAGCTTTTGGGGCCTAAAGCCACAGGGCCTGTTGCTCCAGGCGAAAAGCTGTCGCGCGCAAGGCGCGCTCCTACACTTCGCCTGCCGATTGGACATCTGGACGTCTAAACGTCTGTTGACACGTCAGCTATCCACGCGTATCGTCGGCTCCACTCATCGAGACCGGCTGAGGGACAGGCCCTTTGAAGCCGGGGCAACCTGCGGATTTCCGCGACGGTGCCAACTCCTGCGGGGCGTGTTTCACGCCGGCCGATAGATGGGAATGTCCGTACTGGGCACGCGTTCGCGTAGCCGTGGCGCAGGCAGTCCTACCGGTATCCGCAGGGGCTCGATCCCGACGCAGGAACCCGGACATGCCAGCAGAGCCCGCCACCGTGATCTCCCTTCCCCAAGCGGCCGCCCCCGTCGCGCCCCGCCGTGCGTCCGACCTCACCGAGCAGCGCGGCACCCGTCGCGTCGCCTTCACGCCGAAATACGGCAGCGGCCTCGTCGAGGCGGACGTCCGTTATCTGTGGTGCGGCGCTCCCGATGCCCCGACGGTGATCGTCCAGGGCGGTATCTCGGCCGACCGGGACGTCTGCGCCGGCCGCGAGCGTGCGGCGGGCTGGTGGGAGGACCTGGTGGCCGAAGGCGGCGCCATCGACCTCGCCACCTGCCGGGTGCTTTCCATCGACTGGCTGGTGCCCGCGGATATCGGCGGCGTGGCCTCGGTGTCGAGCGAGGACCAGGCCGCGGCGCTGGCCGCGCTCGTGGACGAACTGGGCATCGGCCGCGTACAGGCCTTCATCGGCTCGTCCTACGGCGCCATGGTCGGCCTCGCTTACGCTGCCGGGCACCCGGGCAAGCTCAAGTCTCTGCTGCTGCTCGCGGGTGCGCATCGTCCGCATCCGCTCTCGACGGCGCAGCGTTCGGTACAGCGCGGCATCGTGCGGCTTGGCCTCGAATCGGGCCGCGTCGGCGAGGCCCTGGCGCTCGCCCGCCAGCTCGCCATGACCACCTACCGCGGCAGCGAGGAATTCTCGCGCCGCTTCGCTGCCGGTCCCGAGCTTCGCGACGGCCGCTTCCACTTTCCCGTCGAGGATTACCTCGAGCACGCCGGCCGCCGTTTCGTCGAACGCTTCGATCCGGTTCGGTTCCTTGCCCTGTCCGAATCCATCGACCTGCACGACATCGCCCCGGAACAGATCAGCGCGCCGACCACGCTGGTGGGCTTTCCGTCCGACCGCCTCGTGCCGCTGGCCGACCTGTGCGAACTGCAGCGCCGCCTCGGCGGCACCGCCACCCTCGAGGTCCTGGATTCGCCCTACGGCCACGACGCCTTCCTCAAAGAAACCGTGCAGCTCGCTCCCGTGCTGCGTCAGGCACTCAACGACTGTTGCGGAGAACGCTAAGCCATGACCGATTCCCGTCCCTGTACCCGTGCCGTGCGCGCCGGCATCGAATCCGATACCCAGCACGGTGCGGTGGTCCCGCCGTTGCACCTGTCGACGAATTACACCTTCGAGGGTTTCGGGCGTAAGCGTCCCTACGACTATTCGCGCAGCGGCAACCCCACCCGCGACCTGCTCGCCGAGGCGTTGGCCGAACTGGAAGAGGGTGCGGGGGCGGTGGTCACCGGTACCGGGATGTCGGCGGTGGCGCTGGCGCTGGAACTCGTGCCGGCCGGCGCGCTGGTCCTCGCCGCGCACGATTGCTACGGCGGTACCTGGCGCCTGCTTGACGCCTGGGCGCGCAAGGGCCGCTTCCAGGTGCGCTTCGTGGACTTCACCGATCCGTCGGCACTGGCCGAAGGCCTCGCGGCGAAGCCGGCGCTGGTCTGGGTCGAAACGCCGTCCAATCCGCTGCTGCGCATCACCGACGTGCGCCATGTCGCCCAGGCGGCGCGCGCCGCGGGTGCATTGACGGTGGTCGACAACACCTTCCTCTCGCCCGCGCTGCAGCAGCCGTTGAAGCTCGGTGCCGACGTCGTCGTGCATTCGACGACGAAGTACATCAACGGCCACAGCGACGTCGTCGGCGGTGCGGTGATCGCCGCCGATCCGGCCGTGGCCGAGCAGCTCAAATGGTGGGGCAACTGCAACGGCGTCACCGGTTCGCCGTTCGACAGCTACCTCACCCTGCGTGGCGTGCGCACGCTTGCGGTCCGCCTGCGCGCGCATGAGGAAAACGCACGCCGCATCGCTGCGCTGCTCGATAGCCACGATGCGGTGGAGCGCGTCTATTACCCCGGCCTCGCTGCGCACCCGGGCCACGCGCTGGCCCAGCGCCAGCAGCACGGTTTCGGCGCGATGCTGAGCTTCGAGGTCGCCGGCGGCACGGATGCGATCGAGGCTTTCGTCGACGGCCTGCGCTATTTCTCGCTCGCGGAATCGCTGGGCGGCGTGGAAAGTCTCGTCGCCCATCCGGCCACGATGACCCATGCGGCCATGGCGCCGGAAGCGCGCCGCGTGGCGGGCATAGCCGACAACCTGCTGCGCCTCTCGGTCGGCATCGAGGACGGCGACGACCTCATCGAGGACATCGAAGCGGGCCTGGCACGCGCCGCCGCCGTGGCGGCCGCGGCATCCAAACGCAAGGTCGGCGCATGAGCGCGGTCGCCATCGCGCCGCTCGCTGACACGCCGCCGCGCACCGCCGTCGTGTTACTCGGTACGGGTGTCGTTGGCCGTGCACTGCTGACCTTGCTGGGCACGCCGGCCGCACGTTCGCTGCATCTCGTCGGGGCGGCCAATTCGAAGCGTCAGCACGTGCTGCCGGGCGGTGTCTTGCCCGCCGAAGTGGCGGAGCAGCTGGCGCGGGGCAGGGAAGGCCGCGACGACGCGTCCTTGCTGGCCGCGCTGGATGCGAGCGGTGCCGCGCGCAAGGTGGTGATCGACGCGACGGCCTGCGCCGTCGAGGCAAGCCGCCATCCGGAGTGGCTCGCTGCCGGCTACCACGTCGTCACCGCGAACAAAGCGCTCGCCGGCGGGCAGCTTTCCGGCTGGCGGGCCCTGCAGAAGGCGACGGCCGAGGGTACGGTTTACGGCGACGCCGCGACCGTCGGCGCGGGCCTGCCCGTACTTTCCACGCTCCGCCGGTTGCGCCACTGCGGCGATAGCCTGCTGACCCTCGAGGGCGTGTTCTCCGGTTCGCTGTCCTGGCTATTCAATCAGTACGACGGCAGCCGGCCGTTCTCGGCCCTGCTGCGCGACGCGCGCCGCCTGGGTTTCACCGAGCCGGATCCGCGCTCGGACCTGTCCGGCGAGGATGTGGCGCGCAAGCTGCTGATCATCGCGCGCAACGCCGGTTTCGCACTGGGTAGCGACGAGGTGGAAGTGGAGAGCCTGGTCCCGGCCGCGTTGCGCGACGTGGAAACGAAGACCTTCCTGGAGCATCTCGAGGAGCTGGACGAACCGCTGCGTGAGCGCCATGCGCAGGCAGCGGCCAACGGCAAGGTATTGCGCTACCTCGCGCGCCTGAACCAACGCGGCCGCGCACGTGTCGGTCTGGTCGAAGTGTCACGCGAACACCCGGCCGCGCGACTCAGCGGTACCGACAACCAGTTCGCCCTGACCACTACCCGCTATCACGCGACGCCGCTGGTGATCCAGGGCCCGGGCGCCGGCCCGGAGATCACGGCGCAGGCACTGCTAGGCGATATCCTGGCCCTGTAGGAGCGCGCATCGCGCGCGACATCTTTTGAGGCCGTGGCCCGGAGCTGGCGCGCGAGCTTCCAGACCGAAGCGAAAACCTGTCGCGCGCAGGCGCGCTCCTACAATAGAAAACGATCAGAGCGGGGTTTTACCTGTCGCGGAGGTGAGTTTCGATGCCGTGCGCCCGAAAATGTAGGAGCGCGCATCGC
>NZ_JBPGXO010000078.1:0-8129 GCF_056755555.1 Luteibacter sp. SVR4-7G
ACGCCTCGGTGAGGATGTGCACGTCGTCGCTGAAGCGATGGCCCCAGGTGGTCACGTACATCTGCACGTTGTTGTAGTTGTAGTCGGAGTTGTTGAAGCTGTTGACGCAGGGGTACAGCATGTCGTTGTTGTCCTTGGACACCCAGCGCACGCAAGCCTGCAGAGTGGGGCGCGCCGAGCGGTTCCAGATCGCCGTGTCGTTCCCGCCGTTCACGCCCAGCTGGATGGTCCATTGCTGATTGAGGCGCGTGGTGGTCATCACGCCCATCTGTGTGTATGGGTCCACCGTGTAGAGCACCGAGTGCGTCACCAGGTAGTTGTTCGGCGAAAACTGCGCCTCGATGTCGGGCAGGGACAGGTAGCGGCCGAAGCGCACCACCATGCCTTCGGCGATGTGAGGCAGGTACACCTCGCCGTAGAACAGCATGGGATCGTAGCCGTAGATCTTTCCGTTGAGCGGCTGGTCCGGCTTCGGATTATTCAGCAGCTGGTTGCTGAACACGCCCTTCATCGTGGTGTAGTGGTAGTCGTATCCATACAGGTTGTCGAGATGGAAGCCCCAGTCGACATGGTCGGTCTGCACCGTGTCGGGAATGCGCTCGATGCGGAGCAGCGCCTGGTTGAACTCGACGCGGTTGGGGCGCGTGGCATACGAAAGCGGGTAGTTCGTGTGGCTCGACGTGCTGAGGTTCGCGGAAGCGTTGAGCCAGCCGTAGATCTCGATGCGATGGTCCGTCATCCACTTGCCGAAGCGGTTACAGGACAGGGCCTTTTCCAGTGGATAGCGCGTGTTGAGGTTGGGCACGCCGATCGGGTAGGCGACGCCGCCCAGCTGCCACTCCGCGGCGGGGAACGGCGGCGACGGCAGCGGCGAGGCCATGGCTCGGCGCGCGGGCGCCGGCGCGTTGGGGTCGGCGGGCCGGGCGTCCTCGCGGTAAGCCGCGGCAAAACGCGAGGCGAAGCCTTGTGAACAATCGTCACTGCTGGCGGCCATCGCCTTGGTGACGGGAGCGATCGCCAGCATGGCGGCGAGAACGGCATAACGTGTGGTGCGCATAAGTTGCCTGGTTACCTACCGATCCCTTCCGGGACCCCTGTCGGTGATTGAATGATGTGCTGCTTCGTGCTTGTGTCTTTGGCGTTTCAAATGCCGGCGTAGCCGCCAAGCTCGTATTCGTCGTCGACTCCCTTCCCGTTCTTGCTGGAGCAGCGTTCGAGGAATGCGCTCGACGTCGCGTCCGCCAGGGCTTCCCTGTGTTCGGGATGTACGACATGGACTTCCATGGCGAGATCGGCGTTGTCTTCGATGAATACGGTGAGTTTCAGGGTGTGCATGAGGTGGACTTCCAATCAGGCCAGCCCGATCAGGACCAGCAGCATGTCGATGAGCTTGATGCCGACGAACGGCACGAGGACGCCGCCCAGGCCATAGACGAGCAGGTTGCGCCGAAGCAGCGCGGCGGCCCCCAGGGCGCGGTAAGCCACGCCTTTGAGCGCGAGAGGAATGAGGAAGATGATGATCAGCGCATTGAAGATCACCGCCGACAGGATGGCGCTCTGCGGCGTCGCCAGGTGCATCACGTTCAATGCGTTGAGGGCCGGGTAGGTCGTGGCGAACGCCGCCGGGATGATCGCGAAGTACTTCGCGATGTCGTTGGCGATCGAGAACGTGGTGAGCGCACCGCGCGTGATCAGCATCTGCTTGCCGATCGCGACCACCTCGATCAGCTTGGTCGGGTTGGAATCCAGGTCGACCATGTTGCCGGCTTCCTTCGCCGCCTGGGTGCCGCTGTTCATCGCCACGGCTACGTCGGCCTGGGCCAGCGCCGGTGCGTCGTTGGTACCGTCGCCGCACATCGCCACCAGGCGGTTCTCGGCCTGGATGTCGCGGATGTATTTCAGCTTCGCTTCCGGCGTGGCTTCGGCGAGGAAGTCGTCCACACCCGCTTCGGCGGCGATGGCGGCCGCGGTGAGCGGGTTGTCGCCGGTGATCATCACCGTGCGGATGCCCATGCGGCGCATTTCCGCGAAGCGTTCCTTGATGCCGTCCTTGACGATGTCCTTGAGTTCCACGACGCCGAGCGTCAGCGCGCCGTCGACCACCACCAGCGGCGTGGCGCCGCGGCGGGCGACCTCCTCGGCCATGCGCTTCACCAGCGGCGGCATGTGGCTGTCCTGCGCGTCGAGGTAACGCTCCACGGCATCGAGCGCGCCCTTGCGGATATGGCGGGTGCCGACGTCCACACCGCTCATGCGCGTCTGCGCGGTGAAGGGCACGAACACGGCGTGGCGGTCGCCCGCGCGGCGCTCGCTCCAGCCGAGCACATTGCCAGCAAGCGTGACGATGCTGCGGCCCTCGGGGGTCTCGTCGGCCCGCGAACCCAGTTCGGCGGCCTGCGCGAGCTCGCGTTCCTCGATGCCCGGTGCAGGATGGAAGGCCACGGCCTGCCGGTTGCCGAGCGTGATCGTGCCGGTCTTGTCGAGCAGGAGCACGTCCACGTCACCGGCCGCCTCGACGGCGCGGCCGGACGTGGCGATGACGTTGGCGCGGATCATGCGATCCATGCCGGCGATGCCGATGGCCGAAAGCAACGCGCCGATCGTGGTGGGAATGAGGCATACCAGGAGCGCGACCAGCACGGTAAGGGTGATCGGGTTGCCGCTACCGGCCGCCCGAACGCTGTAGATCGAATACGGCAACAAGGTGGCGCAGGCCAGGAGGAAGATCAGGGTGAACTTGGCCAGCAGGATCGTCAGCGCGATCTCGTTCGGGGTCTTCCGGCGCGACGCGCCTTCCACCATCGAGATCATGCGGTCGAGGAAACTTTCGCCCGGGTTGCTGGTGATACGCACCACCAGCCAGTCGGAGAGCACGCGCGTGCCGCCCGTCACGGCGCTGCGGTCGCCACCGGCCTCGCGGATCACGGGAGCGGATTCGCCCGTGATCGCGCTTTCGTCCACGCTGGCGGCACCGGCTACCACCTCGCCGTCGCCGGGGACGAGTTCCCCCGCTTCCACCAGCACGTGGTGGCCGATGCGCAGCTCGCCCGACGGCGTGAACGTGGTGGGGCCGCCGCGGTCCGCCGAGGCCAGCTTCTTTGCGACGACGTCGCGACGCGAGCCACGCAGCGCGTCGGCCTGGGCCTTGCCGCGGCCTTCCGCCAGCGCTTCGGCGAAGTTGGCGAACAGCAGCGTGAACCAGAGCCACAGCGTGACCCAGAAGATGAAGGCGGTGGGCGCCTCGCCATGGCCGGCCAGCGCCTGCACCCACAACAGGGTGGTCAGCACGCTGCAGACGAAGACGACGAACATCACCGGATTGCGGAATTGCAGGCGCGGGGACAGCTTGCGGAACGCGTCGATCAGGGCGCGGGTGACCAGCGCGCGGTCGAAGCCCCGCGGGGTGTGCACATGGGTGGTCATGGGATCAGTGGCCCGTGGCGGACATCAATTGCTCGGCGATCGGGCCCAGGGCCAGCGCCGGCAGGAAGGTAAGGGCGCCAACGACGATCACGACGCAGGCGAGCAGAGTGACGAAGAGCGGCGTGTGGGTGGGCAGGGTGCCCGCCGACTCCGGCACATGGCGCTTAGCGGCGAGGGAACCGGCCATGGCCAGCATCGCGATCGCCAGCGGAAAGCGCGCCAGGAACATGCAGATGCCCAGCAACAGGTTCCAGAACGGCGTGTTTGCCGACAGTCCGCCGAAGGCGCTGCCGTTATTGTTGGAGGCGGAACTGACCGCGTAGAGGATCTCGCTGAAGCCATGCGCGCCGGGGTTGGCGACACCGGCCGTGCCGGCCGGCACCATCACCGCCACGGCGGTGCAGACGACCACCAGCGCACAGGGCAGGAGCACGGCCAGGCTGGCCATCTTCATCTCGTGCGCCTCGATCTTCTTGCCGAGGTATTCCGGTGTGCGGCCGACCATGAGGCCCGCGATGAACACGGCTACCACCGCGAAGGCGAGCATGCCGTAGAGCCCGGAGCCGACGCCGCCGAAGATCACTTCGCCCAGCTGCATCAGCCACATGGGCACCAGTCCGCCCAGCGGCGTGAGCGAGTCGTGCATGGCGTTGACCGCGCCGCAGGATGCCGCCGTCGTGATCGCCGCGAACAGGCCCGAGGACACGATGCCGAAGCGCGTTTCCTTGCCCTCCATGTTGCCGCCGGATTGCAGGGCACTGGCGTGCGCATCCAAGGCCAGACCGTGGAACGCAGGGTTGCCGGCCTGCTCGGCGGCGACCAGCCCCACGGTCAGCGGCACGAAGATGAGCAGCATGGTCGCGAGGATCGCCCAGCCCTGGCGGCGGTCGCCCACCATCTTGCCGAAGGTGTGGCAGAGGCCCGCCGGGATCAGGAAGATCGCCAGCATCTCGACGAAGTTGGACAGCGGCGTCGGGTTTTCGAACGGATGGGCGGAATTGGCGTTGAAGAAACCGCCGCCGTTGGTACCGAGCATCTTGATCGCGATCTGCGACGCGGCCGGACCCATCGGCAGCGTCTGCCTGCCATGCTCGAGGGTGGTGACGTCCAAGTAGGGCGCCACGTTCTGCACCACGCCTTGCGAAACGAGCAGGAGCGCGATGAGGAGCGAGACCGGCACCAGCACGTAAAGCGTGGCACGGGTCATGTCGACCCAGAAATTGCCCACGGCGGACGCACCGCGGCGCGCGAAACCGCGGATCACCGCGATCAGCACGGCAATACCGGTGGCGGCCGACAGGAAGTTCTGCACGGCAAGGCCTAGCGCCTGGGTGAGGTAGCTCATCGTCGACTCGCCCGCATAGCCCTGCCAGTTGGTATTGCTGGCGAAGCTGATCGCGGTGTTCACGGCCGAGTCCGGCGTGATGGCGCCGAAGTGCTGCGGATTCAGCGGCAGCCACTGCTGGGTGCGCTGGAGCAGGTACACCGCGGCCAGCCCAGCCACGTTGAACACCAGCATGGCGATGGCATAGCGCTTCCAGCCCATGTCCTCGTCGGTACGGATGCCAGCCAGGCGATAGAGCACACGCTCGATCCCCGCGCCGAGACGTGTCACGCGGTTAGGTTCGTCAGCGAAGACGAGGGCCATGTAGTGGCCCACGGGCTTCACCAGCGCCAGCAGGACGGCCAGGAACAGGCCGATCTGGATGAAATCGTTGGCTGTCATTCGAACCACTCCGGCTTCAGGAGGGCGACGCACAGATAGCCCGCAAGCGCCACGGCGATGACCATGGCGACGACATAGACGAGGGACATGGCGGCATTACCTCAGCGGCGACCCAGCCGGTCGCAGATCATGAGGAAGCCGATCGTCGCGGCCGTAAGCACGACGATGAGGAGGACGCACAGGATTTCCACGGTTGCTCACCATCGGAGAGGACGGTGCGCATTGTTCGCCCGGGGCGATATTTACGGCGTATCGATACGCGGGTAGGGCGTAACGTTTGCGTAAATTCTCACGGCAGCTGTAGGAGCGCGCCTGCGCGCGACAGCCTTTCGCCGAAGTGCCCAAGCCGGCGCGCCAGCTTCAAGGCATGGCCTCAAAACATGTCGCGCGCAGGCGCGCTCCTACAGGTGCGGGGTGGCTTCCAGCTTATCGCGGAACAGCTCGTCGATCCGCCGGTACTCGTCGTACCAGGAGTCCGCGTGCACGAAGCCGTGCCGCTCCATCGGGTACAGCGACATCCAGAAGTTCTTCTTGTGCAGCTCGATGAAGCGCTGGTACAGGCGGATGGAATCGCTGGCCAGCACGTTGTCGTCGATCAGGCCATGCTCGATCAGCAGCGGATCGGCCAGCGCCTCGGCGTAGTGGATCGGCGAGCTGGCCTTGTACGCCTCCGGGTCGATCTGCGGGTCGTTGAGGATGGCCGCCGTGTATTCGTGGTTGTAGCTGGTCCAGTCCGTGACCGGACGCAGCGCGGCGCCGGCGGCGAATTCGCCGGGCGCACGCAGCAGAGCCATCAGGGTCATGAAGCCGCCGTAGCTGCCGCCGTAGATGCCCACGCGCTTCGGGTCCACGCCGTGGTTCGCCACCAGCCAGGCCTTGCCGTCGAGCAGGTCCTCCAGTTCCGGATGGCCCATCTGCCGGTAGATCGCCGTGCGCCAGTCGCGGCCGTAGCCCTTGGACGCCCGGTAGTCCATGTCGAGCACGACGTAGCCGCGCTGGACCAGCAGGTTGTGGAACATCTGCTCGCGGAAGTACGACGGGTACGACAGGTGCACGTTCTGCAGGTAGCCCGCACCGTGCACGAAGATCACCGCCGGACGCGATGCCGCCGCGGCCGCGTCGCCGGGACCGTAGAACTTCGCCCAGATCGTGCCCGCGCCGTGCTTCGAAGGCACTTGCACGATCTTCGGGGCGATCCACTCGCGCGCCTTGTACGCCGGCTTGCGCGTGTCGGTCAGCTCATGGACCGCCGAGCCGTCCACGCCGATAGTCGCCAGCTGCGAGGGCACGTACGGCGACGAGTGCAGCACGGCGAGGCGGTTGCCGTCCGGCGACAGCACGAAATCGTCGAGTCCTTCGAACCGCGTGATCCGGGCAAGCTCCCCGCCCTTCACCGGCACCGCGTAGATGTCATAGCTGTACGGCGCCACCTTGTTCGTGCGTACGTAGAAACGCGAACCATCGGGACTCAACACCGGGTGGTCCACCTCGAAGCGGCCCGAGGTCAGCGCCGTGGCCTTGCCGTCCAGCGGGCGCGTGTAGAGCTGGGTGTAGCCGGATTCCTCGCTGAGGTACCAGAGCGTACGGTTGTCGCGCAGCCAGCCGAAGTCGTTGCCGTCCCAGTTGATCCAGGCCTTGTCGCTGAGACGGTGCCGGGATACGAGCGCGTGGCGGTCGAAGTCGACAGTGACGATCCAGCGATCCTTGTTGTCGATGGCGGTCAGCTGCACGGCGACCTGATCGCCGTCATCGCTCCAGACGATGCCCGGGCTGTACTCGGCGTTGACGATGACCGGCCGCTTCTTCGGCGCGGCAAGTTCGTCCGCGCGGTCGTTCTTGCCCTCCTTGCGCAGTGCCGCGACGGTCTTCGCGCGGATGTCGGCCAGCGGATCGTCCGCGATGCCGGGCAACGTGCCGGTGTCGAGGTCGTAGCTCGCGCGGGTCTTCAGGTCCAGCAGGCGCAGGGACTGCGGTACGGGATCCTTCCTGCCCACGTAGCTGCGCGTGGCCTCGCTTTCCGCATAACCCGACTCGGTCACGTAATGGGTGAGGTCGGCGATCTTGCCTTTGTCCGCGTCCTTGGCCTCGGTCACCACCAGCATCCAGTGGCCGTCCGGCGACAGCGAGGTATCCACGATGCTCACATTCTTGCCCAGCCAGAAGGGTTTCGGCGCGCGCCCGGGATCGGCCGCCGCCAGGGCGTCGGCGTCCTTGCTCATGGCCTCTTCGTCGGCGCGCAGATCGCGCAGCGTCTTGAACAAGGCCTGCTGGTCATCGGCGAGGCCGTCGGGCGTCTTCGCCTTGGGGTCGTCCTTCGCTTCCAGGTGCGCCACCTGCGCCACCGGGCCGCCCGTCACGGCATAGGCGAACCAGTCGTTGTCGGCGCGGAAGGTCAGCAGCCGGCCGTCGAGGGAGAAGCGCGGATCGCGTTCCTTCGCGCTGCTGCGGGTCACCTGCACGGTGGCGCCGCTGGCGAGGTCGCGCAGGAAGATGTCGCCGTGGCTCACGAAGGCCGCGTGCCGGTGGCCGCGGTCGAACACCGGCTTGCCGCCGTCGGCCTTCGCGGCCGCCGCGGGATCGAGGCGTTCCGGCGTGCCGCCGTTCGCGGCCACCCGCCAGAGATCGCGCACCGGCGTGCCGTCGTGCTTCAGCGAGTAATAGACCTGGCTGCCATCCACGCTCCAGTAGGTGTCCTCGACCGGCGGCCCGATCCAGTCGGGGTCGGCCATGATCGTCTCCATGTCCAGCGGCGGCTGCGCGGCCGGCGTGGGAGCGGCGGCAAGGAGTGTGAGCAGGGCGGCGGCGAGTACGCGCATGGTCGTTCCGGTTGCGGCAAATCGGCCGAGCATACCCGGCCACGACGCCGGGTTGTAGGAGCGCGCCTGCGCGCGACATGTTTTGAGGCCGTGAGCAACTGGCCCTGTTAGGCCTCGCGAAAAGCTGTCGCGCGCAGGCGCGCTCCTGTCTCTTATACACATCT
>NZ_JBPGXO010000079.1:0-8033 GCF_056755555.1 Luteibacter sp. SVR4-7G
GGGCCAGGACCAGGCACAGGAATGCCAACAACGGAACCGCCCAGCCCAGCCGTGCCGGCCACGCTTTCTTCCAATGATCCACCGCATTCCCTCCATCCGCCGGCCGTTCGACGGCGCCAACCCGCATGATTATACAATCGCAAGTTGATACGCCGGAGGACGAGCGCCGCATGCAAACAGCCACCCCGCCAACCGGTCCGGACGTCGCCGTACTGATCCCGTGTTTCAACGAGGAACTGGCTATCGCGCGTGTGGTTCACGATTTTCGTGCTGCGCTGCCGCAGGCCCGCATCCATGTCTTCGACAACGCGTCGACCGACCGGACCGCAGCGATCGCCAGGGAGGCCGGGGCCATCGTGCGTACCGTGGCGTTGCGCGGCAAGGGCAACGTGGTGCGCCGCATGTTCGCGGATGTCGACGCGGATGTGTACGTCCTCGTCGACGGGGACGCGACCTACGACGCGTCCAGCGCTCCGGCGATGATCGAACGCTTGCGACAGGACGGTGCGGACATGGTCGTGGGTGCCCGAAAGGACGATGACCTGCCGGGGGCCTACCGCAGCGGCCATCGCTTCGGCAATCGCCTGCTGACCGGCTGCGTGTCCATGATCTTCGGCGGCACGTTCACGGACATGCTCTCGGGCTACCGCGTGTTCACCCGCCGGTACGTGAAGTCATTCCCCGCCCTGTCGTCCGGGTTCGAAACCGAAACGGAGCTCACCGTGCATGCGCTTGAACTGCGCATGCCGTGGTGCGAAATGGACACGCCCTACTCCGCGCGGCCTGCAGGGTCGGAAAGCAAACTCTCCACCTACAAGGACGGCTTCCGGATACTGCGAATGATCCTGCGCCTGTTCGTGGCCGAGCGTCCCCTGCACTTTTTTGGTCTCGTGGGAGCGCTGTCGCTCTTGATCGGCGTGGCGATCGCTGTCCCGCTGCTGACGACCTACCTTGCCACACATGAGGTGCCACGCCTGCCGACAGCCATGCTGTCCACCGGTTTTGCACTAGTCGCGGCGATCTCCGTGGTATGCGGCCTGATCATGGATGCGGTCACCCGGGGCCGCAGGGAGATGAAGCGCCTGTTCTATCTGGCCATCCCTGGGCAGCCCATGCCCGCAGACACTTAAGGATCGACGTACCCGACGATGCGGGCAGGATTGCCGATGACGATGCCTCGTTCGGGAACATTGCGGGTCACCACAGCGCCGGCACCGACCATCGCTCGCTCGCCGATTTCAATCCCGGGGAGGATGGTTGCCCCTCCGCCTATCGAAGCGCCTTTCCGGACGAACGTTTGCGGGAAGGCGGCCGGATGAGCCCGCGACCGCGGGAACCTGTCGTTAGTGAAAGTGACGTTTGGTCCGACGAAGACGTCGTCTTCCAGACGCACGCCGTCCCAAAGCTGCACCCCACTCTTCACCGTCACTCGGTCGCCCACCAGCACGTCGTTCTCGACGAAGCAATGCGAGCAGATATTGCAGTCCTCCCCGATGAAGGCACCGGGGAGGATGACGACGAACTGCCATACCCGCGTGCGGGCGCCTATATGCAGCGTCTGCACGTCAGCCAGGGCATGGACGAACGGTTCGTCGCTCACTCGACCGTCACCGACTTCGCCAGATTACGCGGCTGGTCCACATCCGTCCCGCGCTGCACCGCCACGTGGTACGCCAACAACTGCATCGGCACGGTAAACACGGCCGGTGCGATCAGGTCGCCGCCGCCGTCCACACGGACCATGGCAACGTGCTCGGTACCGTCCTCCATCTCGGCACGCTCGTCTGCGAACACGATCAGTTCGCCGCCTCGTGCCCGCACTTCCTGCAGGTTGGACTTCAGCTTGTCCAGCAGCGGCCCGTTCGGCGCCACCGCCACGATCGGCATGTTCTCGTCCACCAGGGCCAGGGGGCCGTGCTTGAGCTCGCCGGCCGGATAGGCTTCGGCGTGGATGTAGGAAATCTCCTTGAGCTTCAGCGAGCCTTCCAGGGCGACGGGAAACTGCGCGCCACGGCCGAGGAACAGCGCGTGCTGCTTGTTGATGAAGTGATCGGCGATCTTGAGGATGGCCGGTTCCGTCTGAAGCGCGTTCTCGATGTAGCGCGGCAGCGACTGCAGCTCCTTGCAGTGCTCGAGGTACCGCGCGCTGTCGAGGCCGCGACGGCGGCCCAGGTCCAGCGCGAGGAGCGCGAACGCGGCAAGCTGCGTCGTGAAGGCCTTGGTCGACGCCACGCCGATCTCCGGGCCCGCGCGCGTCATGAGGCGCAGATCGGACTCGCGCACCACCGAGGACTCCGGCACGTTGCAGATCGCAAACGTGGCGAGGTAGCCGCGACGGCGCGACTCGCGCATGGCCGCCAGCGTGTCGGCCGTTTCACCGGACTGCGATACAGCCACGAACAACGTGTTCTCCGGGACCACGACGTCGCGATAACGATACTCGCTGGCCACCTCGACCACGACCGGGATCCGCGCCAGCTCCTCTATCCAGTACTTCGCCACCATGCCGGCGTGATAACTGGTGCCGCAAGCGACGATGTGGATGCCGCGGGTCTTGTCGAGGATCGGGTCCGCTTCGATACCGAAGATATTGGGCAAGACGCCGTGAGGGCCGATGCGGCCTTCGAGCGTATCGGCGACGGCCCGCGGCTGCTCGAAGATTTCCTTCTGCATGTAGTGGCGGTATTCGCCTCGCTCGACCGAGTCCGCGCTGATCTCGCTCTCGTGCGACTTGCGGTCGACGGGCTCTCCGTCGAGACCGAAGACCGCCACGCTGTCACGAGTAATCTCGACGACGTCGTCTTCTTCGAGGTACATCATGCGGTTCGTGACCTTGATGAGCGCCTGCGCATCGGAGCCCAGGAAGTGCTCGCCGATACCGATGCCTACCAGCAGCGGGCAGCCACGGCGGGCCCCGACGATGCGCTCCGGCTCGTCCAGGCTCATCACGGCGATGGCATAGGCACCCTCCAGTTCACGGACCGCGGCGGTGACCGCCTCGCGCAGCGACTTGCCTGCCTGCACATGCTCGTCGATCACGGCACCCATGACCTCGGTATCGGTCTCGGAGAGGAACGAGCGTCCCTTGGCCTTCAGCGCATCGCGCAGCGAAGCGTGGTTCTCGATGATGCCGTTGTGCACGATGGCGATGCGGCCCTGCACGTGCGGATGCGCGTTCTTCTCGCTCGGCACGCCATGCGTCGCCCAACGGGTGTGCGCAATACCGGTACCGCCCGGCACGGGATCGGCGTCGTAGAGGGCTTCCATCTCGCGGACCTTGCCCTTGGCGCGCACGCGGCGGATCTCTCCGCCGTCGGCGATGGCCATGCCCGCGGAGTCGTATCCGCGATACTCCAGGGCCTTGAGCCCGGCGATGAGGATGGGCGCGATATCACGCTGCGCGACAGCGGCGACGATTCCACACATGACGCTTCCCCTGTTCCTTAGTTGACTTTGCGACGCAGGTAATTGAGCAGGTCGATCCGGGTAATCAGGCCCAGGAACTGCTCCCCATCGACCACGATGGCCACGTGGCCTTTTTCGAACACCGGCAACAGCGCCTCGATGGGCGACGTTACCTGGAGCATTTCCGGCGAGGCGATCATGGCCGTGGATACCGGGTCGCGGAACTTCGCGCTGTCGGCATGCACGTGCAACAGCACGTCGGATTCGTCGAGGATGCCGACCAGGCGGTCGTCCTCCATCACGGGCAGCTGCGACACGTCGTACAGCTTCATGCGGTTGTAGGCGGTGATCAGCAGGTCCTGTGGCTTGACCACGACCGTGTCGCGCTGGGCGTACGGGCGCAGGATCAGGTCGCGCAGGTCGCCGTGCTGCTCGCGTTCCAGGAAACCGTTGTCCAGCATCCAGTAGTCGTTGTACATCTTCGACAGGTATTTGTTGCCGGTATCGCAGACGAGGGTCACGACGCGCTTCGGTGTGGTCTGCTCGCGGCAATACTTCAATGCGGCAGAAAGCAGCGTGCCCGTGGAGGAGCCGCCGAGCACGCCTTCTTTCGCCAGCAGTTCGCGTGCTGCCAGGAAGCTTTCCTTGTCGCTGATCGCGTAAGCCTTTTTCACCATCGAGAAATCGCTGATCGAGGGGAGGAAGTCCTCGCCGATGCCTTCGACCATCCAGCTGCCGGACTTCTCCGACAAGGTGCCCTCGTTGATGTACTGCGCAAGGATCGAGCCCACCGGATCGGCCAGGATGATTTCCGTGTTCGGCGAGTGCTCGCGCAGGTAGGCGGTGAGGCCGCTCATGGTGCCGGACGAGCCGCAACCGACCACGATCGCATCGACCTTTCCGTCCAGCTGTTCGAGGATCTCGGGTCCCGTGGTTTCGACGTGGGCAAGCGGGTTGTCCGGGTTGCCGAACTGGTTGATGAAGTACGCCCCGGGGGTCTCGCGCGCGATGCGCGCCGCCATGTCCTGGTAGTACTCGGGATGCCCCTTGGCCACGTCGGACCGTGTGAGCACCACCTCGGCGCCCATGGCCTTGAGGTTGAAGATCTTCTCGCGGCTCATCTTGTCGGGGACCACGAGCACGAGCCGGTAGCCCTTCTGCTGCGCGACCAGGGCGAGGCCCAGGCCGGTATTGCCGGCGGTACCCTCGACGAGGGTATCGCCCGGCTTGATCTTCCCGGCGCGTTCCGCGCCCTCGATCATCGAGCGCCCGATGCGGTCTTTCACCGAACCGCCCGGGTTGGCGCTCTCCAGCTTCAGGAACAGTTCGCAACAGCCCGCGTCCAGGTGCTGGGCGCGCACCATCGGGGTACGGCCGATCAGTTCGAGGACGCTGTCGTGAACACTCATTGGAACTCCATGGCGGGTCGGGATTGGCACGCCCCTTCGGCGCACCCTCAGGGGGCACATGATAAAGGCAGTGGTACTGAACCGATGCCCGGCTTCTCGGCCGAGCCAAAACGGTGTATGGACCGTGTTTCGACCTCTCCGGTTCCGGAAACGAACACGGGCGCCTCGCGGCGCCCGTCTTCATTCATCGACCGTCGAATCGTCAGTGTCGCGACTGTTGCCAACGATCCCACATTCGCTGGAGCTGTACCTTGGCCTGCAGCTTCTCCCGCTTCATCTGGCTCAACGTCTCGTCGCCAAGCGCCAGGCATCCACGGCCGGCGTCTTCAAGCTTGGAATCGAGTTCCTTGTGGCGGAAATAGAGACGGCGAGTTTCGGCATCGGCATGGATGAACTTCTCGACGTCGTCGTGCTGCTGGTTTTCGAACATATCGATCTCCTCGCGGTGGGATCGGTCCGCGGCGCGGACCGGTCGTGAGGGGAGCCATGCGGGCACCATCCGCGCATCGGCGGGAAGGGGACTGGCGATGCTATGTGCCTGGGTGAACGTACGCATGCTCCGGCAGGCCCGTCACGTGTTTTTTCCGTGACGGGAGGTCGAAGCTACTCCGCTACCGAGGGGGGTGCAAGAGCGATTTTTCTCAAAAATCGCTAAAAATTGGTTGCCGTAGCAACGGTTTACGCAGCAAGTGCCGCCGCTCATCTTGGCGGCGGGACGGTAGGAGCGCGCCCTGCGCGCGACAGCTTTTGAGGCCGGGGAGCCACAGGGCCTGTCGCGCCTCGCGAAAAGCTGTCGCGCGCAGGGCGCGCTCCTACGGCGGGTCTAATGGCCGCCTTTCTTCGTCTTCTTGGGAGCCGTCGTGGCCGGGCTGGAGGCCGGGGCACCGCCGTCCGACGAGTTCATGTCGCGCACGGCCCGCGCGGCCGCTTCGGCCAGGGCAGCCTGCTTCTTCGCCGCATTGGCCACCCGTGCCTGGGCGGCGGCAAGCTGGCGAGCCTTCTCGCCTTCGGCCTTGGCCTGCTCCAGGGCCTGCGAGTACTCCACGCCCTGCTGCTGCAGGCGGGCCGCCTCCTCCTGGATCATCTGGTTCTGCATGCGCTGCTGCTCGAGCTGGCGACGCGCCATCTCGGCGTCGAGGCGGCTGGCCTCCAGCAGGATGGCGTCGTGCTCGCGGTCCAGCTGGGCGCTCTTCGCCTGGGCGTCCTGGTACTGGGCCATGGCCTTGGCGATGTCCACCCGGCGCTCGGCGATGTACAGGTAATGCCCGTGCTGTTTGTCCTTGGGCTTGAACTGGGCCATCTGGGCGATGGCCTCGCGGGCGCGCGCCTGCTCGGCCTGGGCATAGCCGCCCAGGGCGGGATCGGAGGAAAGCTGGTCCAGGCTCGAGGTGAGGCGGCGGACGTCGAGGTCCTCGGTGGCCGCCTGGGTCGTACCCGCGGAAACGGCAAGAACGAGGGCCGAAAGGAGGATGGTAGAGCGCTTCATCACTGGCCTCCCTGATCGTTCAGCGGCTGGATGTCGCCGCCCGCAGGCGGCGGCGTGCTATCGGTGGGTTCCGGCAGGACCGTTTCGGACTCCTGCACGTTGTTGGGAATGGGCACGGTGTCGTTGGCGTGGTTGTCGATCATCTCGACGCGCATGCTGGAGTTTTCCTTGCTCTTGGCCGCATTCTGCGCGCGGATGGCGCCCAGGCGGGCCTTGGCCCGGGCCAGTTCGCTGTCCGCGCGAGACTCCTCGGCCAGCACCGCGGCGTCTTCGTACTTGCGGCTGGCCATGGCGGCCTGGGCCTGGCGGAACTTGCTCTGTGCGTAATCCAGGTCCACCGGCGCATAATCGGCGGCCCCTGCATCACGCGCGGCCTGGAGCTGGGCGAGCGCCTGGTTCATGGCGCCGTCCGGTGGGGGTACGCTGGCACAGCCAGCGAGGGTGGCGATCGCCAGGGCCAGGGAAGCCAGGCCGATGAGCCGGCGGCCCCTGGAAAGGGCGTTCGACGGCAAGATGTGCACCATCACTCGTTCCTCGTACAGATTTGCGAGATATTGTCGATATATCAGGTCGGTGAGACCGTCTTCTCGATTGTAATGCGAACACCCGGGGGTTTAGGTGGATATTGGTTATTTCCTGAAGCTGATGGTGGACAAGGGCGCGTCGGACATGTTCCTGACGACCGGTGCCCCCGTGAACATCAAGGTGGAGGGCAAGCTTTACCCGCTCGGTAACACCGGCCTGCCCAGTGGCATGGTCAAGAAAATCGCCTATTCCCTGATGGACGAGGGCCAGGTGCCCCAGTTCGAGCGCGACCTCGAGCTCAACATGGCCCTGGCCGTGAAGGAAGCCGGCCGCTTCCGCATCAACGTGTTCAAGCAGCGGGGCGAGATCGGCATGGTCATCCGCGCCATCAAGAGCGAGATCCCGTCGCTCGAGGAACTGCGCCTGCCGGCGATCTTCCGCGACCTGATCATGGAGCCGCGCGGCCTGATCCTCGTCGTGGGCGCCACCGGCTCGGGCAAGTCCACCACCCTCGCGGCGATGCTCGACCACCGCAACAGCAACAGTTCCGGGCACATCCTCACCATCGAGGACCCGATCGAGTACCTGCACCGGCACAAGCGGTCCATCGTGAACCAGCGCGAAGTGGGCTTGGATACGCACAGCTACCACGAGGCCCTGAAGAACGCGATGCGCGAGGCGCCGGACGTGATCATGATCGGCGAGATCCGCGACACCGACACCATGGAAGCGGCCATCTCGTTCTCGGAGACCGGGCATCTCTGCCTGGCCACCCTGCACTCGAACAATGCCGACCAGACGCTGGAGCGCATCCTCAACTTCTTCCCGGAATCGGCGCACAAGAACGTGCTGATGAACCTCGCCCTGAACCTGCGCGCGGTGATCAGCCAGCGCCTGGTCATCGGCAAGGACGGCCGCCGCATGCCGGCCACGGAAGTGCTGCTCAACACCCCGCTGATCCGCGACATGGTCCGCCGCGGCCAGATCCACGAGGTGAAGGACGCCATGGACCGCAGCCTGCAGGAAGGCATGCAGACCTTCGACCAGTCCCTGTACCGCCTCTACAAGGAGGGCCAGATCACGCTCGAGGAATGCCTCAACAAGGCCGACTCGCGCGACGGCCTGGCGTTGAAGATCCGCCTGTCGGAAGGCGCCTCGGGTAACGAGTTCGCCTCCAGCGATCCCTACGGCATCGGAGTGTAGGAGCG
>NZ_JBPGXO010000080.1:0-7929 GCF_056755555.1 Luteibacter sp. SVR4-7G
TCGTAGGACAGCACGCGCGTGATCGTCGCGTCGGTGTTCCAGTCGCCCAGCTTGTTCGACATGCCGATGCTGAACTGATCCGAGTAAGGTGCCTTCAGGTCATTGTTGAGCATGTCGACTTCCTGGCCCTTGTTCGTGCCGGCGACGAGCGCCTGCAGGTTCTCGAGGCCATTCAGGTACGACGGGTCCCAGTTGACGCAATTGGTGTTCGGACCGACCGTGCAGGGGCGACCCGGGATGTTGAAGAAGATTTCCTGGTAGGGCAGGGCAGACTTGGTCTGTTCCAGCTGCAGGTAGTCATAGAGATTGCGATCGTAAGAGCGGCCGGCGCCGCCGTGGATCACATGCGCTTCGTCGGCGAACAGGTCATACGAGAAGCCGAGGCGCGGCGCCCACTGGTTCTGCGCATGACGGTTGTTGCCCGTGCCGATGTAGTCGCGGTAGTTGATGCCGCCCTTCGCCAGCGTCTGCGCATAGGTCTGCCCAGGGAACTGGGCCTGCGCGTTCTCGTCGAGCGAGTTGAAGCCGTCGATCACGTTCTGCGGGGTGACGTAGTCGAGGTAGGACGGCGTCTTTTCCTTGTCCCAGCGCACGCCGAGGTTCAGGGTGAGGTGGTCGTTCACCGACCAGTCGTCCTGGATATACGCGCCGTACTGCTTGCTGTTCGTTTCCGAGATCGCGTTCAGACCCGGGACCGGATTCGAGAACTGCGCCTTGTATGGGAGCGGGTTCGTGCCGTTCAGGTCGACGTTGTAGATGAACTGCGGGTTCGTGTTCTGAGCGTCCTGGGCGTGCAGCGTGACTTCCTTGTACTTGTAACCCATCTTCACGATGTGGTTGCCATGCCAGTTCAGGTCGTTGAAGGTGAAGTCGTCGGAGATCATCGGCCCTTCCTGGCCCTTGATTTGCGTCGCGAGAGGCGAGGCGGCACCGATGCCGATGATGGGCGCGTCGTTGCTCGGACGCCAGGTGTAGTTGTAGCCGTTGCCGTAGTTGATCGGCAGCGGATCGTTCGACGAGTTCTCGTACGAAGCCTTGAATTCGTTGAAGAACCACTCGCCGCTGTGCTGCCAGCGGAACGTGCCGCGGGTGTCATGATTCTCCGTCACGATCGACTGTGAGTAAGACTGGCCCGCGCCGATATTGTCCGCCTGCGTCTCGCGTCGCACCTGGGTGCTGATCTCGATGCGGTCGCGATCGGTCAGCTCCCAGTCGATCTTGCCGAAGTAAAGCTTTTCGTCGAACGGCAGGTTCGCCGGACCGAGTTCTGCCTGTGCGGCGGCCGGCAGCAGCCCGACGGCGCTGGCGGGCACATCCGAACCCGGGGTGACGGTGATCGGCGTATCGAACTTCTTCTGCTCGAAGGTCACGAAGAAGTGCATCTGGTCCTTGATGATCGGGCCGCCCAGCGCAAAGCCGTATTCCTTCTCGAAGGAGCGCGCCTTCTCGGCGTCTTCCTCGGCCGCGGTGCGGCTGCGGTACTTGTCCGAGGTGTAGGTGAAGAAGGTTTCCCCGTGGAACTCGTTCGTACCGGACTTGGTTTCGGCCGTGATCGCTGCCGACGAGACCTGGTCGTACTCGGCCTTGTAGTTCGAGGTGATGACCTTGTATTCGCCGATGGCGAGCTGCGGGAACGGATTGCCCTGGCTGTTGACCTGACCGGAAACGCCGCCTTCCTTCACGTAGCTCTTCTGGCCCACGCCGTCGATGAAGACGTTGACCGAACTGTTGTTCTGGGCGCCGCCGCGGAGCGACGTATGGCCTTTTTCGTCGACGCTGAACACCATGCCCGGCACGGTGTCGGCGAACTCGAGGAAGTTGCGCGAGACCTGGGGGATGGTCTGGATCTGGTGCAGCGAGATGGTCTTGGCGACTTCGGGCGTGCGCACTTCGGTCAGCGTCGTGGCGTTGACCGTGACGCCTTCCAGCGACGCGGCGTTGGCAGCGTTTGCCGGAGCGGCCGCGGCCGGGGCAGCCAGGTTCAACGTCGCGGTCGAAGCGACCGTGAGCGTCACGCTCTGCTGCGTGCCCGGACCTGCGTCGACCTGGTAGGTCGCCGGCGGCAGGCCGTTGATCACGTAGGTACCGTCGGCACCCGCCGTGGCCTTGCGGCTCAGGCCGGTCTGCGGATTGAACGCCGTGACCGTCGCTCCCGGCGCGGCCTTGCCGCGCAGCGTGGCGATGGCCGATTGAGCGAACGCCGAGGGCGTCACCACGGCAGCGGCGACCGCCGCGGTGATGACGCTGGTAAGAATCTTCTTCTTCAACTGCATCGAGGCTTTCATTGTTCCCCTCTCCCAAATGGTTCCACGTGTGTTTTCTTATCCGGCCATGGCGCGGAACACGGGGCCGACTTCCGTCGTGACGCGGTGGTCTTGCCACTCTTGTGAGCGTTCTTCCCCGGGTGACGCACTGGCTCCACGCAGTGGCGCGGCTGTTAAAACGGGTGTCCTGTGAAGACGCCGTCCTGAAGAATCCATCCAGGGCCCGGCAAGCCGCGTGTATCCGACGGACGGTCAGGCCCGTCGTCGTACCGTGTCGTTACCGCCGCAGGAGGCGCGCACGACAAGTTCGGTGCCTACGACGGTGCGCGGTTCGGGCGCGGCGTCGTCGGGTGCCTCGATCATGCGGACGAGCCGCTCCAGCGCGGCTTCGCCCAGTTCCGCGATGCGCACGCGAACCGTGCTGAGCGGCGGCGTGACATAGCGCGCCATGGGAATGTCGTCGAAGCCCACCACGGCGATGTCTTCCGGCGTGCGCACCTTCGCTTCCGAGAGCGCGGACAGGCAGCCGATGGCCATCATGTCGTTGGCGGCGAAGATCGCGTCCGGGCGCGGCACCATGGCCAGCGCCTGCTTGCCGGCGCGGTAGCCGGACTCCTCGGTGAAGTCGCCGGGAAGCACGACGGCCCGGTCGCCCAGGCCGGCGGCGGCCAGCGCCTCGCGATAGCCGCGGCAGCGCTCCTGCACGTCGTGGTTCACTTCGGGGCCGGCGATGAAGACGATGCGCTTGCGACCGAGGCCGAGCAGGTGCTCGGTCATCGCGCGCGCGCCGCCGAAGTCGTCGACATCGAGCGACGCGTGGCGGTCCGAGCGCACGTGGCTGTTGATCAGCACCGTGGGCAGCACGATCGGCAGGTTCTCGTCGAGGAAGGCCTCGTCGGCATGCGGGGACATCACCAGCAGACCGTCCACGCGGCCTTGCATCGCACGCAGCGCAATGGCCGCCTCGGTGGCGTCGCCATGCGAGCTGGACACGAGCATGTAGAGGCCGCGCGCCCGCGCGGCGAGGTCGATGCCGCGGATCAGCTCGGAGAAGAACGCGCCATGCAGGTCAGGTAACAGGGCGCCGATGGTCTGGGTACGGCGCGTGATCAGGCTGCGCGCCGCGTTGTGCGGCACGTAGCGCAGACGGGCGGCCACTTCGCGGATCCGCTTCTGCGTTTCCGCCGTGACCCCGCCATGTCCGTTGAGCGCGCGCGAGACCGAAGCCACCGATACGTTGGCCATCCTCGCGACGTCTTTGATCGTCACACTCACGTGTTCTCGCCCTTGAGCCAACCCCTCCCGGGGCTCGACGGCGCGGAACGTAAACGTTTTCACCCGAGGTTGTAAAGCGAGCTAAATCAAGCGCTTGTTGCAGTGCCGCAAGAAGTACCGGGAGGTTGAATACCAGTCGCCCGGGCGCGTTAAAAATTCGTGTTACATCAGCCGCCTGAGTGGTATTCGGCAAATTGCCGCGATGCCGCAACAAATGCACACACAACCTTCACCGACCTAAATACCTGCCGTGGAAGGAATTACGTAACGCGCGTTACATCCGGCCTCTCCGAAGCCAGCGGATCGAGCCTCTGTGGGAAGCGCGCTTTGCGCGCAAGTCAGGGTCCGACAACTTCCAAGATTTTTCAGAATCCTCCTAAAGCCGGGGCAACTCTGCATTGCTAGGGTGATGGACCACCGGCACCACAAGGAAGGATCCCCCATGAGCTCAAGAGCAGGGACCCATCTCCCGCTGCTGCTCCTGCTTGCTATATCGAATGCGGGCGCACAGACGAGGGATCCGGCCCCACCACCGCTGAATCCGCATCCCAGGGAAGCTATGCACGTCAGCGTGACGTTCGAAAACCCGGAGGATGCCAACCGGTACACCGCAACGATGGCTGCTCTCTACAGCAATAAGGAGCGAGAGTGTGGCTACTTCGACCCTCTCATGGGCGGCATCTTCCGGTACCCCCACGCCGTAGTCGACATTCCCAACGTGAGCCGAGACCCAGCGCAAGCTCAATTCATTCTGTACATGGACCGCTACTACCGAAGCACCTGCAACTGGGAAGCCTCGTCACCCAAGCTGAAGATCCATGACCGTCACACCGGGCAGGTGGCGTGGGGACACCAGTACATTCCAGACGAGCTAGCCCCTGGCATGGAATACAAAGAGATCTGCCTGTTCAGGGAAGACGATTTTCCTCAAGTTTGCTATGGCAAGCGGCCCGAGCACATCCCGCCATACAAGCGCTTCGTCGTCATTAGCGTCCGGGTCTCCAAGGATTCCGCATCACTACATCCTGTTGCACCAGGTGATTACCGCCACCTGTCCGAAGTTATGGATTCCGGAGTTGTGGCGAAGCCGCCTTTCTGAGGTGGCGACGACTAACTCTTCCCATCGTCAAAGGACACGGACATGTCTCTTCCTTCCGAACAATATGCATTTCTTGCTTCCAAAATTTATGACACGCTGAGCATGGGTGATGAGATCAGTAACGGTACCCACAGATATAAGGTCCGTTATGTCTCGCCACCCTCGGTCACGAACTACCATGGCGCGGTGCTCCAGGAGCAAGAAACCCGTCAGCTAGTCGTAGTAAACAAAGGCACCGAACCTGGCAGCATCCACGACGTCACGGCTGACCTTGGCATGGGTCTCATGGGGGCACCCACGCAATGGCCCGAGGCGGCTACCACGATGCGCGAAGCGTTACGCCTGGCCAACGACGGAGCTCCAGCAAACGGCATCAGCATCACCGGCCATTCTTTGGGTGGCGCTCTCGCTCAACTGCAAGCGGCCATGCCTGAGTCGGCCGGCGCCCATGTGGAAACCTTCAACGCCTATGGGGCACAGTCCATGGCGAGGATCATGAGCAAGCATCAGGCCCTCGATGTGTCGTCAGCGCAAGAGCGGGTCATTAACCATCGCATGTACCACGATCCGGTATCAGCCCTCGCTGCTCCGATCGGCCGCACCGTCGAATACATGGACTACGACGACTACCAGCGGCACAAGCAGGGCAGCATGTCTCCGATCGCCGAGGCTGGCGCCATCGCCACAGCTCACGGCATCGGCAACTTCTGGGATGCAGAGCGCAACCAGCCGGGCGCGGTGTTCGCGCACAACTACATGCGCGACCTGCATCATCGACCACTGGATGACCTGCCGCCGGGCGTTCCCCTGGATCTCTCGGCGCCTTGGCAGACCCTCGGGCAGCAGGAACGCGCGCCGATGCCACCACTGGCCGCTACGGCCAGCACCGACGAGATGTTCGACTATCTGTGCAAGGCCGTGGACCAGGATGACAAGGGTTTCATGGAAGCGCTCCGCCAGATCGGCCAGACCGACTTCGCCCGTGAGTTCCACGCCCAGGCATCACAGCAAGTGGACATGGAAGATCGCATCACGGCATTGGAAACGCAGTTGCAACAAGCGCAGGAGCAACAGATGGCGCAAGCCCAGCAGGTCCGCGGGCCCGTGTTGAGTCTGTAGGGAGTAGACGATGTACGACGAAGGAACGAAGAAGGCGGCGATGCAGGTAACGGCGATGCTGGAACGCCTGTCGCGCATGAGCGATGCCATGGAGGCGCGCCACAGGCAAACCATCGAAGAGCAAGAGCGAACGGTGCAGGCGCTGCCGGACGTACTACGCGATGCCGCGGAGCGGACCTTGGGCGGCATCGCGACGGATGCCGCGAGCACCACGCGGATGGCGCTGGTCGGGCCGGTCGCGGAAGCGGCCCAGCGGGCGGCGGAGCACGAGCGCCTCATGCGGGCCAGTACCGACGCAATGCTACAGACGCAGCGCAAGCTGGCGGGCGTCATACGCAAGGCCATGTGGGTAGTGACAGGCGTGCTGGCGATCCTTCTTCCGGTAATCGCGCTGGGCGGATACCTTGGATGGCATTACAAGCAAGTCATTGCACGGCACCAGATCGAGGCCGATGTACTCCGCGTTTACAACCAGGCCGATGTGCGCCTGTGCGGCGATCGTTTATGTGCACGCGTGGATCGCGCCGACAAGCGCTACGGCGACTACGTTCCGGTCAAGCTGCGATAGCCCGGGCCCCCAAACCACGCAGACTCAGGCTTACTGGAGCTCGGCCTTCACGGTCGTCGTGACGGCCCGCCGCGACGACCACACACTGCACGGATCGCCTTCGACCGCACGCTTGCGCGTCGCGATGCCCAGCCAGGCGAAGCCGACGCCCATCGCGATCGCCACGAGGTCCACGCCCAGGACCGCGAAGTCGCCTTCGCCCAGCGTGCGCGCAAGGCGGTCGCCGTGGATGGCGACGTCGAGGCCGCCCACGGCAATGCTCACGACGGCCGTGGCCCACAACAGCTCCACGGCTGCTTTCGCAGGACGGCGCCAGAAGGTCCAGAGGATCGCGGCGGCGAAGCTGGCGAAGCAGACGGGCTGCACGACAGCCGTGGCGGATGCGCCCCAGAGCGGCAGGAGCAGGCTGCCGAGGAAGGTCATCGAAATGGCGAAGCACGAACCGATGCAGACGCCGACCGTGGCAGTGGCCATGGCGCGCACCTTCATCGGCTGGTCCGCCTGCCGGCGCTTGCGCCGCGATTCGATGTACAGCAGGTTGCCGGAGTAGAAGAGGAACGCGCCGGCGAGGCCGAGCAGGAAGTACAGCCAGCGCAGCGACAGGTTGCCGAAGGAGCCGAAGTGCAGGCCGAAGATGGCCGAATACGTCGCATGATTCGCATCGCGCACGCCGGCCAACTGCATGTTGAGCACATGGCCGTCGACGGCATCCAGCGCGACGGAACCGTATTCGCCCAGCGTCTTCGTGGAGGTTCCGCGCACTTCGGCGGTGGCGCCCTGTTGGCCGTAGTGCGCGTAGCGCATGTAGTCGGGAGAGAAATCCGCGGCACCGGCCGCGATGGCGGCGTGGCGCGCACGCGCGCCCAGTTCAGCTGGGGAGAGCATCGCTGCTGAGCCGCCCCTGGCCTTCGTGTCCGGCAGCGAACTGGTCATGCGATCGAATGCCGGCATCAGCTTGCCGTCGAAAGCCACGCTGTTGAATGCCATCAACATCACCAGCGTCAGGCAAAGCAGTGCGCCCGTGATGGCGAAGATAATGTGGAAGGGCAGGCTGAGGATGCCGATGACGTTGTGCGCGTCCTGCCAGAGGCGCTTGAGGTTGTGTCCCGGACGCAGCGCGAACAGCTCGCGCACGAGGTTGGGCAGGTGGATCAGCAGGCCGGTGAGCAAGGCGAGGCCGTAGATGATGCTGACCACGCCCATCAGATAGATGCCGACGACCGGAATGCCCAGGTCGTAATGCAGTTCGTAGATGAAGTCGGCGAGACCGTGCTCGTGGTCCTCCGAATCGCGCGGAGCGGTCTCGCCCAAGGTCTGCGTTTTCCACGAACCGTCCTTTTCCATCCAGTACGCGGCTACTTCGTGCGACGGATGATCGGCAGGAAAGGTAATGCCCACCTGCTCGCGCGCCGCGGGATGCTTCGCCACGATGTCGTCGAGCATCGCTTGCGCGCGGTCCATCGTGTCCGTCCTGGCCATCGCCGCCTGTGGCAGTGCCCAGGTGTCGATCTCCTCGTGGAACATCGTGAGGGCGCCGGCATAGAACGCGATGAACAGGGCGAAGCCGGCGAGGAGGCCGGTCCAGGTGTGCACGGTGGTGAAGG
>NZ_JBPGXO010000081.1:0-7548 GCF_056755555.1 Luteibacter sp. SVR4-7G
TCACCGCTTCGATGCGATGGTTGCCTGCGACGCCTTTTGATCAGAAGCGCAGGCAACAGCCCGAACATAGCAAGTCGGTTGGGGCTTGTCTGTACGACGGAACTCAAACGACGCGCGCGTGTGCGCACGCGCTGCGGGAATCGCCCGCGACGCGCGGCCTGCAACGCGAAGCGCGACCTGCAAGATGTCGCCTTCCTTCCTACCCGTCGCTCCCGCGGAGGCGGGAGCCTAGTGACTCTGGCTGCACGTCTGCGAAAGCGCTCAGAGCGTACGTGAAGTCGTTCGCGAAAAGATGTCGCGCGCGAGGCGCGCTCCTACAGGGCTGCGTTGATTCCGCGCGGTGCGGCGAGCGTGCTGCCACGGAAACACGCGAGCCGTCGCTCTGGCTTTTGCCGCATGCAACCGCAGTGTTGGGAGGAGCCGGTGGCTGCCGTTTTTGGAGCGATTCCGCAGGGAGGCATAGGCCGGACGAGGACTTAGCGACAAAAATGGCAGGCGCCGGCGACCCGCCGCCACGCCCAAAACCAAGCGCGATGGCGATAGCCGAGCCGGCAGCCTCTCCCTGCGGCGAAGCCGCTTAAGACATGGGCACGCGCCAGCGGGCCAACCGACGCGAAAGGCTGTCGCGCGCATGGCGCGCTCCTACATGGCTTCGTCGATTGTGGCTGGTGTGTTGGTTCTCCCGGCGCTATCACCGGGGGAATGGAGATGATTCAGTACTCGCCCTGATGCGTGGCATCACGGCTGCCACACCTCGCCCTGGGGGCTGCTCAGCCGGCGGTCGAGGTAGTAGGCGGCGCTGATGAAGGCCAGGTGGGTGAGTGCCTGGGGGAAATTGCCGAGCGGTTCGGCGCGTGGGCTCAGTTCCTCGGAGAACAGTCCGAGATGGTTCGCGTAATGGATTCCGCGTGCCATCGCCTCGCGTGCTTCGTCCAGGCGGCCCGCGCGGGCCAGGCACTCTACGTACCAGAAGGTGCAGGTGGTGAACGCGCCGTCGCCGCCTTCCAGTCCGTCCGCGTTGCGGTAGCGGAAGACCATGCCGTCATCGGTGAGCTGGCTGCCGATCGCGTCCAGCGTTTTCAGCCATACGGGGTCGGTGGCCGAGACGAAGCGGACCAGCGGCATCATCAGTGCCGCGGCATCGAGGTCCTTGCCGCCCTTCGTCTGCACGAAATAGCCGTGCTCGGGATGACGGAAGTTGGCCCAGATGTCGTCGACGATGCGGTCGCGTTGCATCGCCCAGTCCACCACCGGCCCCGGTAGCGAGCGCTTGCGTGCGAGGCGCACCGCGCGGTCCAGCGCCACCCAGCACATCAGTCGCGAATGCAGGAAATGCCGCTGCGTGTCGCGCACCTCCCAGATGCCTTCGTCCGCGTCCTGCCAGTGTTCGCATACGTAGTCGATCAGACGCTTCACGTGCGTCCAGCCCTCGTGGCTGATTGCCCGCCCGTACTTGTTCGAAAGATAGATGCTGTCGATCAGTTCGCCGAAGATGTCCAGCTGGGTCTGCACGCGCGCCGCGTTCCCTATGCGCACCGGCCTGGAACCCGCGTAGCCGGCGAGGTGGTCCAGGGTCGACTCGTCCATGGCCTCGCTGCCGTCGAGCGCGTACATGACCCGCAGCCCGGCATGCTCGTCCAGCTCCATGAAGCGTTCTTCGGACCATTGGCGGAAGTGCTCGGCCTCCTCGACGTAGCCGAGGCGCATGAAGGCGTATACGGTGAACGAGGCATCGCGTATCCAGCTGGCGCGGTAGTCCCAGTTTCGTCCGGCCCCCGTGGCTTCGGGCAGGCCGAAGGTTCCCGCTGCGGCGATCGAACCGTGTTCATGCGAGGTCAGCAGCTTCAGGACTAGGGCGGAGCGGTCGACATGCTCCCGCCAGCGTCCGCGGTAGTTCGAGCGGCGCGCCCAGCGGCGCCACGCGTCGGCGGTCGCTTCCAGCGCGGCGACACATTCCCCGGCGTCGAGGGGATCGTATTCCTCGCCGCAGAGCACGAACCATGCTTCCTCGCCCACGCGCAACTCGAATTCCGCATGCGCCTCGCCCTCGCCGACCAGCAACGGTACCGACGCGCCGAGGCGCAACGAGTGCGCTCCGTCATGGAACACCACCGTGTCGCCGTACTCCTCCGCGTACGGGACGCAACGCGCATAGTCGAGCCGGGGGCGGCAGCGGACCTTGATCTTCACGCTGCCCCGCGACACGCGCATCCGGCGGATCAGGCTGCGCGGGAGGCGAACGTCCGCCTCGGGATGCGGCATGAAGTCGGTCAGCTCGAGGCTGCCTTTTTCGTCCATCCAGCGCGTGACGAGTACGTTCGTCTCGGGCACGTAGAGTTGCATGCGGCGCGCATCCGGCAATGCCGGCGTGACGGAAAACTCGCCACCCTTCACCGGGTCGAGCAGGGCCGCGAACACCGAGGGACTGTCCATGTGCGGCCAGCACAGGAAATCGATCGTGCCGTCGGTGGCGACGAGCGCGATGGTGTTCTGGTTCCCGATGACGCCATGCTCGCCGATGCTGCGCCCCGGCACGGGATTTTCTCGATGTGGCACAGGGCTCTCCGCGGCCGTCCGTGGCAGAGGAATGCCATACGGCATGTGAAGCCGGGCTCTACCCGGGAGCACCGCCACGGGCTAGCGCGCAGGCGCCTCCCGCATCAGAACTCCAGGCGATAGGCGATCTTGACCAGGCCCTCGTTGATGTCCTTGAGGCTGAAGCCGTGGCGGAACTGTGAGTTCACGTCGTCCTCGGTGTCGTCCTCATAACCGCCCCGGTTGTAGACGATGTAGAGGTCGGACAGCGGCGCGATCTCGTAGCGGTAGCGGATCTGGAAGCCCAGGTTCGCCACGCCAAGACCGTCCACCGGTTCGTCGCTATGGACGGTGCCGCCGCTGGGCGTCACCTCCAGCGTGTCGCGCAGCTTCGCGCCCACCGCCAGCGTCTGCAGCTTCACGCGCAGTTCCTGCTTGTTGCTGAGGTTCCAGTTGAGGCCACTGTCGATGCCGATGGTGCGGCCGTCGTAGGAACCCAGCAGGTTGCCGTGCCCCTGCCAGATCAGCCAGTTCGGGTCCCATTCGTAGCTGCCGCCCAGGAAAACGCTGAAGGCGTCGGTGATGAAGTACGTGGGAGTGAACTTGAAGTAGTAGCCGAGACGGTGGTAGCCGCTGAGCTGGTTGCCGGTGATGAAGCCCTCCGCTTCCCAGGCCCAGCGTCCCACGCGGGGGCGAGTGCGCTCGTATTGCAGCTTCGCCGTCGGCGGCGTGTGCAGCGCATGGCCGCCGCGCGTGAGCAGGTCGTCGTAGGCTGCGCTGAAGGTATCCAGCCGCCACTCTTCCTCACCGCCGTCGCGGCGCTGGCTGTTGCGCACGATGCGGAACCGGCGGCTGATGGGAAGGCCCCGCGTATTGTCCGCGCCGGAGATGCGGTACTGCCACAGGTGCGAATTGTATGCCGAATCCGCTGGCAGTCCGGTCACCCGCCGGCGCACTTCCCAGTGCAGGTATTCCATGTTGTTGCGCGGCAGGTAGCCGAAGTCGTCGATATCCAGCCGGTGGCCGAAGTACATGCCGAGCCACTGCTGCGCCCAGACATCGTTCATCTGCCAGTACGCGATGCTGGTGGCGCCGAGGCCCGAGGTGCCCGCGTTCGGCTCGTCGATCTTGCTGCCCACCACGTTGCTGGTGATGGTGAAGTCCGCGTTGGGTTGCCAGCGATGGTCGAAGCCGAGCACGTTGGCATCGCGGTCGAGATAGGGATGGCTGACATGCGTGGCGAGCATGCCGAAGGTCTGCGTTCCCATGTTCTGGCTGAGGCGGAGGGCGCCGAAACTGCGTCCCGCGTCGCCCTTCTCCTGCGCGGTCAGGATGCCGTAGTTGGTCGAGCCGACGCTGCCGTTGACCTTCACCGCCGCCGAGATGTCGGCGGCGCCGTGACCATCGTCCGAGGCGCCGCCGACGCGCCGCGTGTAGACCAGCTGCGAATAGTCGTCCAGCAGGCTGAAGTCGAAGATGCCCTGGTTCTCGGTGAAGAACGGGCGCTTGTCGGTGAAGAAGGTTTCCTCCGGAGAGAAGTTAACGACAAGGTCGTCGCTCTCCACCTGGCCGAAGTCGGGATTGATGGTGGCGGTGAGCTGGGTCTGTCCGTTGGGTTTCCAAAGGATGTCCGCGCCCTGCTCGAACGACGTGCCGCCATTCACGCGGTCCACCTTTCCGACCACGTATGGCGTCACGGCAAAGAGCGACTGCGAGTACGCAGGCAGTTGCACACGCTGGAAACTGGAAAGGAAACGGCCCTGGTCGAAGGTGATCGTCGGCCAGCCCATGCGCTCGCCGGTACTGCCGATGACGCGGTCGATGTAGAGGCCGATGGTGCGCTCGTCGCCATCCGGTTTGCGCATGGGCGCGATGTACCAGGGAATGAGCACCTCCACGGAATAGCCATCGGCGTCCTCGCTCACCGCGTGGTCCCAACGGCCGTCCCAGTCGTAGCTGAAGTCGGATTCGTTGGTGATCACCTCGTCGGCGATGCCGCCCTGCGACTTCACCTCGAAGTCGTAGCCCACGCGACCGTCGCCGTTGAAGTCCACCATGACGTTGATGCGGTCGACCAGGGCGTTCTCGTCACGCCGTGTCTGCTGGCGGGAGCGAATCACCGCGCCGTCCGGCTGCGTGGCGCGGATCGCCACGGCGAGACCCTTCGGCGTCGACAGCACCCATGCCTCGGTCGGCTGGCTGCCGGGCTTGCCGGTGAACGGCTGGGTCTGGCGGAAGTCGACGATGTGTTTCGCGCCCGCCCATTCCGCAGGATCGATACGGCCGTCGATCGTGACCTCCGCAAAGGCGGGGGCGGCGGCGAGGCCCAGGAGGGCGGCGAGGATGAAGCGAGAACGCATGGGGAGTCCGGGACGTGGAAACTTGCGGAAAGGATGCCTGTGGAAGCGCAAAGGTTTGCCATGACCCTTGGCCCATGCGCTCAGCCGGTTTCCCTGATCAGATCGATCAACGCGCGTAAAGGGGCGGGCACATGGCGCCTGCCGGGGTAGTAAAGGCATAGCCGGTCGAAGGGCGGCGTCCACTCCTCCAGCACGCGTTCGAGCCGGCCTGCGGCGAGCGCTTCCTCCACGTTGAATTCGGTGAGGTAGGTAAGGCCGAGCCCCGCCACGGCGGCTTCCAGCATGAGCTGCGGCTCGTCGAGGGTCAGCGCGCCGCTCACTTCCACGGCGAACGGCTCCCCATGCCGCTCGAATTCCCAGCGATATATCTGCCCCGCCGGCATGCGGGCGCGTATGCAAGAATGCCTGGCGAGGTCGGCGGGGGTGCGCGGATGCCCGTGCCTCGCGAAATAATCCGGGGAGCCGACCACCGCGAAGCGGATGCGGGGGCCAAAGGGAACGGCGACCATGTCGCCGGGCACGGTGTCTTCCGTGCGGAACCCGGCATCGAAGCCTTCCCGCACGATGTCGATCATGCGGCCCTCGGTCACGAGATCTACGTGCACGCCCGGGTAGCGGCGCATGTAGGGAATCAGGTAAGGCCGCATGACCCGCTGCGCACCGCCCATCGACGTATTGAGGCGCAAGGTACCTGCCGGCGCCCCGCCCTCGTCGCTGGCCCGTTCCAGGGCGCCACGGATGTCCGCCAGCGCCGGACCTACGTCCGCCACGAACCGCTCCCCCGCCTGGGTGAGGCGGACGCTGCGGGTGGTCCGGTGGAAAAGCCGCGTTCCGATGCGGGCCTCAAGCGAGGCCACCGCCTGGCTGAGCGCCGAGGTGGACATCTCCAGGGCTGCGGCGGCGGCGCGGAAACTGCCGTGATGGGCCACGGCCAGCACGGCTTCCAGCTCGGTCAGTCCAGATCGCATTATCCGCCCCTGCTTAACAAGTCATTCGGCTTTGTCCTTCTTATCAGACTAATCGCCCGGCCGCATCCTTCCAGGCAACGGCTCCTCCCCCTGTTCCCAACGTTCGCCAGGAATTCGCATGCACACCATCGACCACATCTACATCGACGGCGCCTTCGTCGCCCCGCACGGAGAAGAGCGCTTCGAACTCTTCAATCCCGCCACCGAGGAAGTCATCGGCACCGTTCGCCTCGGTGACGCGGAGGACGCCCGGCGCGCGATCGCCGCGGCGAAGCGCGCCTTCGCCACGTTCTCCCGGTCCGGCATCGACGAGCGCGCCGCCCTGCTCCAGCGCATGCACGACGCGGTGCGAGCCCGCGAGGACGATCTGCTTGACGCGATCCGCGAGGAATACGGTGCGCCTGTTTCGCGGGGCCGCTGGATGGCCGGCCATGCTTCCAGCGTATTCGCCGAAGCGATCGAGACACTGCGCGCATTCGACTTCGAACGGCGCATGGGTTCCGCAACCGTGGTCATGCAGCCGGTGGGCGTCGCAGGGCTCATCACGCCCTGGAACAGCAACGCCGGCTTCATCTGCGGCAAGCTCGCCGCGGCCATCGCGGCGGGGTGCACCGCAGTCATCAAGCCCAGCGAAATGAGCGCGCTGCAAACGCAGATCGTTACCGAAGCCCTGCACGAGGCAGGCGCGCCTCCCGGCGTGTTCAACATCGTCACCGGCCGCGGCGACGTCGTGGGCGCCGAGATCGTCGCCAGTCCCGACATCGCGAAGATCTCCTTCACCGGTTCGACCGCCGTGGGCAAGGGCATCGTCCGGGCCAGCGCCGACACGCTGAAGCGCGTGACGCTGGAACTGGGCGGCAAGTCTCCCAGCGTCGTCCTCGACGACGCGGATTTCGCGAAGACGGTGCCACTGGTCGTCGCGGCGGGCTTCATGAACAGCGGCCAGGCCTGCATCGCCGGCACGCGCATCCTCGTGCCGCGTTCGCGCCTTGCCGAGTTCGAGGCGATGGCGAAGGCGGCCGTCGAAGCCGTCGTCTCCGGCGATCCCGGGGATCCCGCCACCGAGGTCGGTCCCATGGTGAGCGCGAAGCAGTGGCAGCGCGTGCAGGGCTATATCCGCAAGGGCATCGAGGAAGGTGCGCGGCTGATCGCCGGCGGCGAGGGCCGTCCGGAAGGCCATGCGCGTGGCTGGCTGGTCCGCCCTACCCTGTTCACCGACGTGCGCAACGACATGACCATCGCCCGCGAGGAGATCTTCGGGCCGGTGCTCTCCATCATCGCTTACGACGACGAGGAAGACGCCATCGCGATCGCCAACGACACCAGCTACGGCCTGCAGGCTTACGTGCATTCCTCCGACGAGGCGCGTGCGGCACGCGTGGCATCGCGTATCGACGCCGGTCGCGTGCTGGTCAATACGCTGACCCATGATCCGAAGGCGCCTTTCGGCGGTTTCAAGCAATCCGGCCTAGGTCGCGAGCACGGACGCTTTGGCCTCGAAGCCTACCTGGAGCCCAAAGCCCTCCTGGGCCTTTAGTCCCCCTGTAGGAGCGCGCCTGCGCGCGACATCTTTTCGCCCCAGCCTTCAAGCTGGCGCGCCAGCCCCATGGCACGGCCTCAAAAGATGTCGCGCGCACCGCGCGCTCCTACATCGCCCGTTCCTCTGCTAACGTCTGCGGGACGAC
>NZ_JBPGXO010000082.1:0-5526 GCF_056755555.1 Luteibacter sp. SVR4-7G
ATAGACCAGCGCGGTGCCGAACTGTCCTTCGTCCTGGATGCGCGACACGCGGCGATAATAGCTGTCGAGTCCTACGGTCCACGCGCTGCCGAGCTTCTGCGAGATGCCGATGTCGTAGTAGCTGGAGCGCTCCGCCAGCGGCGTATCGTTGCCTGCGCCGGGCAACGCGTTGGTCGTGCCGGCGAACTTCGCGATCGAGGTGGGGCTGATCATCTCCGACGCCGGCGGCGTGAAGTAGCGCGAGTACCCCGCATGGATGGTAGTGCTATCGGTCGGCTGGTAGACGACCCCGACACGCGGGCTGAGCTGGCTTTCCGGACGGAAGGCGTCATAACGGTCGGCGCGTGCGCCGTAGTTCACCGTCCACCTGTCGCCGATGCTCCATTCGTCCTGCAGGTACAGCGCATAGGTACGGGCGATGAGCCTGCTGGCATCCACAATGTTCAGCGGCGTGGTCGAGGTCTGGTTACCCTCGTCGTCGGCGGGGAAGACCAGCGCGTCGTTGGTGGCCGTCGCCCTTTCGAACGAGGCGTACATGCCATAGCGCAAGGTGTGGCTGTCGCCCAGCGGCGTGGAGAAGTCCGCCTGCAGCGTGCTCGCGCGATTGGCCCGGCTCACGTCCGACGCGACGCCATTGAACATCAGGTCGCCGATGTCGTCGGGGGTGAAGTCCAGGCCACTGTAGCGCTGCCCTGCCGACACCTGGTAAGCCGTGTCGCCGAGCTTGCCCTGCAGGCTGAGGATGCCGAAGCGGGTCTTTTCGCGCTGGCGCTCGTCCAGCTGCGCGGAATCGAAATTCGTGACGTCGAGGTAACCGAATTGCGGTGTCTGCCCCGGATTGTTCGGGATCTCGAAGCGGTTGTTCGTCGCACCGAACAGGAAGCTGAGGCGCGTATCGTTGTCGATCAGGTAGGAGATGTCGCCGAACGCCTTCACCTGGTTGGTGTGGTCGTGGATCGGCTTGCGGCTGGACGTCGGGTTCTCGATGCCGACGTCGTTCTCGAGGTAATTCGCCGTAAGGAACCAGCTCCACGCACCGCTGCGGCCGAACAGCGTGGCATTCGGGTTGATCGTACCGAACTGACCACCGGTGATGCCCACGCTGCCGCCCACGCCATCCTTTGACGGCGTGCGCGTGGTGATGTCGACGATCGCCGCCGTGCGTTCCCCGTATTGCGCAGGCAAGGCGCCGGTGAGCAGCTTCACGTTCTGGATCATCCGCGCATCCAGCGTCTGGCCGAAGCCGCCGATGCTCTCGGGAATCAGCACACCGTCGATACGGTATTGCAGGTTCGCGTGGTCGCCGCGCACGTGCAGCTGCCCGTAGGAATCCTGCACCACGCCAGGCGCCTGCAGGATCACCTGGTTCAATGGCGTGGAATCGCCCAGCGGCAACGCCTGGATGGTCTGCCGGTCCATCACGTACTGGCTGCTGCCGGTGTCGGGCGAAAGGCTGTTGCGCGCCGCGTCCAGCTTGGCGGTGACGTCCACTTCCCCCAGGTTCGTGGCCTTTTGCGGGGTCACGTCGTCGGCGTGGGCGGTGGCGGCCGCGAGGGCCAGTGCGATGCAGGACGCGAGGCGGACAGGGGTCATGGGCTCACTTCGTAAAATGTTATAACGTATCAATAAGTGTGAAGAGCGTAGCTTTCACGACGCTTTCAGCCCGCGGGGCTCGCCTGTTTTCATGGACGACTCACGCCGCGGCGGCGACCATGGCCTCGCATCCGCACTGGAGAGGCACGACGATGGCAAAACGCGAGCCGGCTTCGACGTCGAAGGAGATCGTTCCCGTCACCGCCGACCGCGGCGAAAGCCCGGTGGCTAAGGCGATCCTCGAGTTCGTCAGCCGCATCCCGGAGAGCGACATCCCCCGCGCGCGCAAGGGAAGCGCTGATGAGGAATGCCGTCGCCTCGCAAACGCCGCCGCGAACAAGGCGGCCATCACGGCGGGCTCGCTCGCCCTGCCCCCGGGGCCGCTCGGCTGGCTCACCGTGCTGCCCGAACTGGTCGCGATCTGGCGCATCCAGGGCCAGCTGGTCAGCGATATCGCGGCGGCGTACGGGAAAACGGCGAAGCTTGGCCGCGAGCAGATGCTGTGGTGCCTGTTCCGCCACACCGCCGCGCAGGCCTTCCGCGACGTGGCGATCCGCGTGGGCGACCGCCTGGTGTTCCGCACCGCGGCCACCAGCGTGCTGCAGCGGCTGGCCGGACGCATCGGCGTCAGCGTCTCGAAGCGCGCCGTCGGCAAGGGCATCTCGCGCTGGCTGCCGATCGTCGGCGCGCTCGGCGTGGGCGCCTACGCCTACTACGACACCGGCCAGGTGGCGAAGACCGCCACCGATCTCTTCAGCGGCGACATCCACATCGACGACGGCGATGCGGCGCCGGCGAAGAAGCGCGCCGCATCGACGCCCGCGGAGGTTGCGACAGGCCATGTGGGAGCCGGCTCCGCCGGCGATCCGAAGCCTAAGGCTTCGGCCCGTAAGGCAGAGAAGAAGGCAACCGCCAAGAAAACATCTGTCCGCAAGACGACCAAAAAATCCGCCCCGCGCGCCGCCACCGCCAAGAAAACCGTCGCAAGGCGCAAGCCGGCAACGTGACGCGCGCCGCCGTTTACGGCAAGCTCGTGCGCGTCACGAACAGGAGCTATCCGTGAACCATTCCCCGGTCATCCTCGTCACCGGCGGCGCCCGTCGCGTGGGTGCGGCCATCGTTCGCGGGTTGCATGCGGCGGGTTGCTCGGTCGCCCTGCACTATCGTCATTCCGCCGGCGAAGCCGGTGCGCTCGCCCGCGAACTGAACGCCGTGCGCGACGGCAGTGTGGCCACGTTTGCCGCGGCCCTCGAGGACGACGCGGCACTGCGTCCGCTGGTCGAGTCGGTGCTGGATACGTTCGGGCGGCTCGACGGTCTCGTCAACAATGCGTCGGCCTTCTATCCGACGCCGATCGGCAATACCACCACCGCGCACTGGGACGACCTGTTCGCCGCCAACGCGCGGGCACCGTTCTTCCTGGCCCAGGCAGCCGCGCCCGCGCTGCGCGAATCCGGGGGCGCGATCGTCAGCATCGTCGATATCTACGCGGAACGGCCGCTGGCCGGCCACACCGTTTATTGCATGGCGAAGGCGGCGCTCGAAATGCTGACCCTGTCGCTGGCGAAGGAGCTGGCCCCCGAGGTAAGGGTCAACGCCGTCGCTCCCGGCGCCATTCTCTGGCCGTCGTCGGGGAAACCGGAGGAAGCCGCCGAAGTGCTCATCGCGAAGACGCCGCTCGCACGCAAGGGCGAGCCCGAGGATGTGGCCGAGGCGGTGCGCTGGCTGTTGCTGGATGCGCATTACACGACCGGACAGGTCGTGCGCGTGGACGGCGGCCGGGCCCTGACGATCTGATCGGGTAGACCTCGCTCAGGTAGGCGCGCACTGTGGGAGCCCTTCAGCGGCGATGAGTGCTCGCAGCAAGCTTGCCCGCTGCCGCGGGATCGCCGGCATAGCCGGCTCCCACAGTGCACTCCTACCCGAAGGTTGCGAATCCCTCAGTTCTTCTGGCGGAACGCCGATTCGAGCAACGCGCGATCGAAGCCCTGTCCCGGATCGCCGTCCTGCGCGTAACGATAAAGCGCGGCGGAGTACACGCCATGCATCGCCGTCTGGAACAGGCTCAGGGCGATGAGCGCGATCACCGCCATCACGCCCACGGCGACCATAAGCGCTATCGACTGCGTGGCGGCCGCGGCGAAGAACAGGATCACGCTGGCGAAGATCAGGCAGAAGGTGAGGATGCCACCGGCAAAGCCGATGCCTGCGTTGCCGATCAGGTTTTCGCCCCAGGTCTGCTTGAGCAGCGAGGTGCTGCGCTTCACCGCATCGACCGGGCCCACGTCCTGCGCGGCAAGCACCGGCACGACGAGGAAGGTGGCGACCGTCCAGCCGAGGCCGAGCAGGCCGGCGACGATGCGGCCGACGAAACCGAGGCGCTCCTGCAGGGCGCGCAGGATCATGCCGACCGTCGCGGCGATGAGCGCGTAGCCGATGATGTTCGGCAGCTTGCCCATGGCGGTGCGGATACCGTCGCCCAGGGTCGGATTGCCGCCGTCGAGGCGGATCATCGCCGCCGAGGCGAGCGCGACGTTGAAGAAGATCACCACGCCGTACTGGACGAAATAGAACAGGAAGCTCACCAGCATGAACAGCGGCGAGACGTGCTGGCGCTGGCCTTCGAAGTCGGCATGGTGGTGGGCGAACAGCGTGTACACCGGCCAGGCGAAGGTGGCAACGACCACCAGCGAGGCCAGGCCCGCCAGCAACGGAAAGAGCATCAGCTCCTTGTCCTGGCGAAGGATATTGGCGCTGGCCTTCATCAGCGCCCAACTGCGTGCGAACTTACCCATTTCCTTGTGTCCCCGTGGTCCGATGTGGGAGGCGTTGTAGCACCTCGGCCGCCCCACCGCCATATGTGTATGTAGGAGCGAGCCTTGCGCGCGACAGATTTTCGCCGCTGTCCGCAAGCTGGCGCGCCAGCTCCATGTCACGGCCTCAAAGGATGTCGCGCGCAGGCGCGCTCCTACCCCAGCTGAGTGCTGATTGCGCTCGTACAGGCTTCGTCCACCGTAAGCACTTCGCTTCCAGCCGGGAACGCCGCCCACAGTTCGGCCATGGTCTTTCCGCTGACCGGATGGCGCACGCCGGGCGCGATGTCGGCCATCGGCTTGAGCACGAACGCGTGACGCAGCTCGCCGCGCGGGATCTGCAGGTGGCCTTCCCCGCTGAGCACGAGATCGTCGTAGAGCACGATGTCCACGTCCAGCGTGCGGCTGGCGAAGCGCTCCCCGCCGCGGATACGGCCGTGGCGATCCTCCAGCGCGTGCAGCCAGTCGTTGAGCGCTTCCGGCCCCAGGTCGCTGTCGAGGCCGACCGCGAGGTTGAGGAAATCCGGGCCGTCGAAACCGACGGCCGCGCTGCGGTACACCGGCGAGACCTCCAGCGCCCCGAAACGCGCGCGCAATTCGGCCACGGCGAGAGCGAGCCACCGTTCCGCGTCGATGTTGGAGCCGAGGCTCAGGTAGGCGCGGCCCACGTCGATCATTCCGGGCGCGTGCCGCGCTCGATCCGCACGCCGACCGCCCTGGCGCCACGCACCGCGCCAGGTTTGGACAGTTTCAACCTCACCCAGGACACGCCGAACTCGTCGCGCACGAGTTCGGCGCAACGTTCCGCGAGGGTTTCGACGAGACCGAAGCTGGACGCTTCCACGTACGCTTGCAGACGCTTGGAAATCGACTTGTAGTTGAGCGTGTCGGCGATGTCGTCGCTGGCCGCCGGCCGCCGATTGTCGAAAGCCATCTCGAGGTCGAACGACAGCGTCTGCCGGATCCGGCGCTCCCAGTCGTAGATGCCGATGACCGCGTCGATGCGCAGGTCTTCTATGAAGACGATGTCCATGGGGGGGTGCGGCGGTGAGAGGGTCTTACAGGGTCGGCGAGGACCGGCGATTTCGCAAGCTTGGGGATCTGTCTCTTATACACATCT
>NZ_JBPGXO010000083.1:0-4702 GCF_056755555.1 Luteibacter sp. SVR4-7G
TACAACCGCTCGCAGACCAACCTGGTGCGCAAGTCCACGGACTTCGTGGCCAACAACGGCGTGGACCAGTACTACCTGGGGCCGCAGCTGGGCGAGGATGACTCGGGCTATCCGATCTACGCGCCCAACCTCGACCGCTTGTACGTGCCCATCGACCGGTCGCTCTATAACAGCTTCAGCGACATCAACCGCGCCGTGTCGCAGTCGTGGAATCAGAACCTCACGCTGACCCTGACCAATCCCAGCCTGCTGCACCTGCCGGCCGGTGACCTAGGCATGGCCGTCATCGCGCAGCGCAGCCACGAGCGCTTCATGAACCGCTCGTCCAGCGAGCTGTCCGACGAGGGCTATTTCCGCGGCCAGGCCGGCTCCACCGTGGCGCAGGGCAGCCGTGACGCCAAGGCGTTTGGCGCGGAGTTTCAGGTGCCGTTGCTCGACACGCTGACCGCCAACGTGTCGGGCCGCTGGGACCGCTACAGCTACGCCGGCGAAGGCGACGGCAAGCTGACCTACAAGCTGGGCCTGGAATACCGCCCCGTGGACACGCTGCTGCTGCGCGGCAGCTACGCCACCGCGTTCCGTGCGCCCAACATGTTCAACCTGTTCTCGGCGCACTCCAGCGGCTATTCGTCGGCCACCGACTATTATCTGTGCCGCCTGGCTGGCTTCAATTCCAGCAACTACGACGACTGCCCGCAGTCGGGCCTGGGCATCCTGGCCTCGTCCAGCGGCAACACCAAGCTGAAGGACATCACCGCCAAGTCATTCACCTACGGCTTCGTCTGGTCCAGTCCGGACAACTCGCTGAGCTGGTCGGTGGACTACAACGCCGTGGTGATCAAGAACGAGGTGCAGACGCTCGGCAACGACGAGATCCTGGAGACGGAAGCCAACTGCCGCCTGGGCGTGTCCGAAAGCGGCCAGACCGCGTACGACATCAACTCACCGACCTGCCAGGAAGTGCTGGGCGAGGTGACCCGTCGTTCCGCCAACGACCCCGTCACGCCCAATGGTGTGCAGGAGATTGCCACCTATCCCATCAACGTGGCGCGCGAGCGGCAGACCGGCATCCAGTCGCAGGTGGATTATCGCTGGCGCGCCGGCCGCTTCGGCGACTTCGTGGCGGGGCTGTCGTACTACGACGCGCTCACGCACACGTTCAAGGAGAAGGCCGGCGATCCGACCTACGACTACCTGTGCTGCGCCAACTCCAACGAGTTCAAGAGCCGCGTCAACGGCAACATCACCTGGAGCATCGGGTCATGGAGCACCACGATCTTCGGCATGCGTGACGGCAGCATGTGGAACCACGTGGGCACGGCAAAGAACCTTGGGCCATGGATCCGCTGGAACGGTTCCACCACGTTCCGCTTCAACCCCCTGGCGTCGATCACCTTCACGGCCAACAACATCTTCAACAAGCGCCCGCCGAAGGATCGCACCAACGGCGACTGGCCGTACTATGACGTGACCAACTACAACGCGCTGGGACGCGAGTTGTGGGTGCAGATGAACCTGGACTTCGGGCTCTGATGCATGACGGGGCGGCCTTGCGACCGCCCGGTGCGTCCGTCGGCGTCCATCGCCACCGCAGCGTTCCGGACTATCCCCCCGGCGCGGGCACTTCTTATGCAGCCGTGGGATCTAGCTAGCACTGGTGCATTCTGGAAAATGGGTCGTCGCCTTCGCCCCCAGAATTGCCCTGTATTGCCAGATGTCCAGACCAGGCGGTTTCCGAGAGGCGAAGATCATGTTCACCACTACTGCAGAAGTGCTTCTGTTGGTCGTTGCGGCACTATTCCCTGTACTGAATCCGTTCGGCGCTGCCCTGATTGCCCAGGGCATGATGGTCAATCTGGACGACACCACGCGCAAGAAGCTTGCGGCCGCCGTGGCTTTGAACTGCCTGCTGATGCTTGCCGGAGCCACCCTGGTCGGAACCTACGTGCTTGCCTTCTTCGGCATTTCGATTCCCGCCCTTCGCGTAGCCGGTGGTGTAATGCTGGCAGTCATCGCTTTCCGCCTGCTGATGGCTCCCTCCGCCGACGCCGCCGCACCGTTGCCACGGGAAACGGCGCTCTCCCAGGCCTTCTATCCACTCACCCTTCCTCTGATCGTCGGACCAGGTTCCATTTCTGTCGCCGTTGCGATGGGCACCGAGCAGATCAACACGACTTCTCCTGCCCATTTAGTGGGCGCGATCCTGGGTCTCGTTCTACTTGCAGCGACCATCTACCTGTGCATGCGGTACGTGGAACGGCTGTGCCGCTTTTTCGGGACCGCACTGGCTAGGGTCATAGAACGACTCTCGTCATTAATCCTGTTGTGCATCGGCATGCAATTGGGATGGCATGGCATCGCGCAACTTGTTGGCATCCAGACATGAAGTCGGTTCGTGGGCGTGTGTCATCCCGCCGGGCCTGAGGGACCTGAGGTTTCCGATTCAGAACCCGCTTCGATGCGCCTTGGCCACGAAGCGCGTGATCGCGTCGGCCAATAGCCGGGGCTCCTGGTACATCAGCGCGTGACCGCCCTGCGGGACGACATGCAGGGTGGCATCGGGAAGCAGCTTCGCCAGGGCGTCCGCGTTTCGCGGGGAGAGCACCGCATCCTGTTCGCCCGCGACGACCAGAGCGGGAACATACACGCGTCCGAGCGCATCGGCGGTGGCATTGCTCTTCCACCACGTCGATATCGCGCGATCCTGAGCGGCCGCCACCTCCGCATCGACCCTGACGCGTCCATAGTCGGCCGGCACGAACATCTCGGTGCGGAAACACTTCACCGCCTGCGCACGCGCGACCGGCGGGAACAGCACATCCATGATGGCTTGGAAAGGCGACGCTGATGCGCCCGATAACACAGCCACGGTCGCCGGCGACACCGGCGTGGCGTATGCGCCGGGCGGCGCGGTGGACAAAAGTACCAGCGAATTGACCTGCGACGGATGGGCGATCGCCAACTGCTGGGCCACCATGCCGCCCATCGACCAGCCGATCACGTCCACCCTGCCCAGCTTCATCGTATCGATGAAGGCGCTGACCACGCCGGCCATGTCCTGCATGTCGTCGGGCACACGTGTAACCCGGGACCGACCGACTCCGGGGTTGTCGATCACGATCACCTCGTGGTCGACGGCGAGTGCCTCAAGGAAGGCGCTGTTCCACTCCGACAAGGTGGCGCGGTAGCCGGTAACAAGCAGAAGTGGCGTGCCGCGCCCGAAGCGGTAGTAGCCCACCGGCCCGGCCGCTGTCGTCGCCGTACCCTGCCGCAGTGCGGAGTCCACGCGCGAGGCGCCCTGGCAGGATGCGTCCGGCACGCGCGCCGGTGCAGGGCCGGCGCCCCAGGCCAGCGCCGCGGCGGCAGCCAGCATCGTGGCAGTCAGCCATCGTTCCACCCGACGCCGTTCGCGCTGCGTTCGCGTGGCCTTGCCGCGCCCGGATGGCTTCAACATGGGGCTGCTCCCAGCGAATTTTCTCGATGCCGCATGGTCGCATGCGCAGACCGGCGGATTTGCCGGTTCGCCCGGTTGCTTTCAAAACAGACGACAGGTGCGTGGAATCGGGTGATCGCAGTCGGCTGGCCACCACGGAGGGGCTTGGTGGGCCCCGGGACTCGAACCTGGAACCAATCGATTATCGGTCCTTGCTCTCACCGTTGAGCTATAGCACCGCGCGGGGAGGGAGTTTGGCGAGTGCTGGGGTGGCAAGCCGCTCGCGCGTCGGAAACTTGGCGTACGCTGACGATGAGGCATGCGCCGAAGAGCACGCGAGCCGCTCATTCCATGACAGAGCGCCACCAGGCCGAACCGGATCGCGGCGAGTCCAGGTCCACCCGTTCGCCCATTTCGGGAGTGGCCAGCGACACGCCACGGGCAGCCGCCAGCGCCGCGATACGCTCGAACGGTTCCTGCCATACGTGCATGGCCAGGTCGAACGTGCCGTTATGGATCGGCAACAGCCAACGCCCGCGCAAGTCGATGTGGGCCTGCAACGTCTCTTCCGGTTGCATGTGCACGAAGGCCCAGCGCGGATCGTAGGCACCGGTTTCCATGAGCGTGAGATCGAACGGGCCGAACTTCTCCCCGATAGCCTTGAAGCCATCGAAGTATCCCGAGTCGCCGCTGAAGAACAGGCGGAAGTCCCCATCCTGGATGACCCATGAGGCCCAAAGGCTCCTGTCGCCATCGCCCAGTCCGCGTCCGGAGAAATGCTGGGCTGGCGTGGCGGTGAATCGAAGCCCGTCGAGATCGACCGACTGCCACCAGTCGCGCTGTTCCACCTTGTCCGGATCGAGGCCCCACGCCACGAGCTGGTCACCGACGCCCAGCGGGGCAAGGAAGCGGTTCGTCTTCGCCGCCAGCCGGGTGACGGCAGCGCGGTCGAGGTGGTCGTAATGGTTGTGCGAAAGAATGACGCCAGCCAGGGGCGGCAATTCGTCGATAGCGACCGGCGGAGCATGGAATCGTGCCGGGCCTGCCCATTGCACCGGCGACGCCCGCTCCGAGAACACCGGATCGGTGAGCCAGTATCGTCCGCGCAGCTTCAGCAGCACGGTCGAATGCCCAAGCCGGTAGAGGCTTCGATCGGGTGCCGCATCCAGTTGCGCGCGCGTCAGGGAACGCAAGGGTATGGGACGGTCGGGAACCGTTCCCTTCGGCTTGGCGAAGAAGAAGGACAGCGTCAGCTTCAATCCTTTCCAC
>NZ_JBPGXO010000084.1:0-4437 GCF_056755555.1 Luteibacter sp. SVR4-7G
GACGTAGACATGCGTGGTGTCGTATTGGGGCCCGACCGCGTAGTCGTCGCTGGATGCGTGCGCGGCGGACACCGTGGCGAGTGCAAGGGAGAAGAATATAAAGAAGCGTCGCATGGCAGTACCCGGTTCATGTAAAGAGATGGTCGCGCGCGAGCGAACGCGCATCGACGCCGATCAGGTGGGATACCCTCGGTGGTTGGGCACCCCGGTGGTAGGCGGTGGCTTCCGATTGCAGGTCGGCACCTGCCCGGGAAAAACGCTCGTGTTGACGAAGGTGTTCCGCCCATGATTCCACCATGAACCATTCCACGACGCGTTCCGGATCCCCGGCGTCCTGGGTCACGCCCCATGCATAGGCACCGTCGCGACGGCGCTCCATGGACAGGCGCTCGAGCACCCTGAGGAAGGCGACCTGATGGTCCTTGCCGACACTGTATTCCACGAGGATCAACACCGGCCCGCGATCGTTGGCGATCGGCTCGGCCAGCAGCGGTTCCGCCCAATGGTGCGATGAAGTCAGATCGAGTTCCGACGCAGGCAGGGGGAGCCTGCGCATGATGAGCGCGGCCACCACCAACCCGCCGGTGCTGACAAGGAGCGCGGTAGCCAGGCTGGTAGCTTCGGCGAGAGCACCCCATCCGATGCTCCCGGTCGCCATCGCGCCGTTGAACACGGTGAGGTATACCGCGAGGCCACGGCCACGCACCCAATTGGGCAGGATTCCCTGGGCCACGCCGTTGAACGTCGTGAGCGACATGATCCAGGCGCCACCCAGGACGAGCAGGGCCAGGAGCGCCACCGGTTTCACCGGCACGAGCGCCAGTGTGCCCATGACCAGCGCGGACATGAGCGAGGCGCCGAGAAGGAGTGCATCCGCGCTGCACCTGACGCGGAACCGCGGCAGCAGAAGGGCGCCCACGATCGCGCCGGCGCCAACCGCACCCATCAGTACGCCATAGAAGCCCGCCCCGCCTTGCAACGTATTTCTCGCTACCAGGGGCAGGAGAGCCCAGACCGCGCTGGTAAAGATGAAGAACACGGCCGCGCGGATGAGGACCACGTGCAGCTCGCGGCTCGCCTTGGTGTATCTCAGCCCTGCGCGGAAGGCTCCGAGGAAGTTCTCGGGCAGCGCGGTTCCGGCACCGCCCCTCCGCTTCCACCAGACCAGTGCCGCCATGACGAGGAAGTAACTGCATACGTCGATGCCATAGGTCACCGCCGCACCCGCCGCAGCGAGGACCACGCCGCCCACCGCGGGGCCGATGGCCCGCGAAATGTTCACGCCGAGCGAGTTCAGTGCCACGGCGTCCTTGAGTTCGCTCCGGTCCACCAGTTCAGGCACGATCGACTGCCACGTGGGACCTACGAGAGCGGCGCCGATGCCCCCCGCGAAGGTCAGCGCGATGAGCGCCGGAATGCTCAGGGCGCCGGTGAAACTCAGGACCATCAACGCGGCACTGACGAGCGCCAGCAAGACCTGCACGGCCAGCAGGAAATGCCGGCGGTCAAGGATGTCGGACATCACGCCGGCCGGAATGGCCAGCAGGAAGATGGGCAGCGTGCCCGCGCTCTGGATGAGCGAGACGGCCGCAGGCCCCCCGCCCAGTTCGGTCGCCATCCAGGAGCTGGCGATGTCACGCATGAAGGTCCCGGTATTGCCCAGGACCGTGGCGCCCCACAATACAGCGAAGGTGGCATGCTTGAGCGGCCGCAGACTGTCCGCCGCCCTGGCCCCTTCACCGTTCACGGCGTCGCCCTCGCAGGTCAAGCCACCCGACGAAGACGAAGGCCCCCACGAGTCCCAGGTGCTCGAAAAAACCGTTCATCAACATGTCTCGCCCCGGGCCCGGAGCCGCGCTCCACCAGGCGTTGGCGAGAAAGTTGGCGGCGAAGGTAAACGCAGCCAGGGCGAACGCGCCGAGCCAGCGGAAGCGGCCGGTCAGGATCGCCGCCGAACAAACCAGCTCGAGCGCCACGACGCCGGAGGCGAAGAATGCCGCGGGACGCAGGCCAAAATGCTCCATCTCGCGGAGCGCGGCGTTCCAGTCCAGGAGCTTGCAGAACGGCCCTTGCAGATAGGCCGAGCAGAGCGCAAGGAGGGCGATCCAGAGCACTGCATCGATGCGTGGACTAGCGGTGGAGGCGCGCATCAGATGGCCCAGCACGCGCAACCGAGCGCGCCCCAAAAACTCTTGAAATCGTCCACCGGCACGTTGGCCGCGTGCGCTCGCCCGTGATCGTGCCCGTGCACCGCGCAGCCGGAAGAGCATCCGCATGCCGCCTGCGCACGCCTCGCCATGGCTGCCCCACTGGCCTGACCCTGCGCCGCCCACGCCGCGTAGCCACCGTAATCGCGCACCGGGGACCAGTCAGGCATGGCGGGAGGCACCGTGCTTTCGTCGAACGGTTTGAACGGCCCCGCCGCGAAGACCACCTTGCCGCCGACGAGCGTCAGGAGGGACGTCGTCTGCGCGATCTCGTCCTCGGGGCAGCTGAAGAAATCCCGGTCCGGAACGATCAGGTCGGCCAGCTGGCCTTCGGCGATGCGTCCCTTGACTCCTTCCTCGTTAGAGAACCAGGTGACGTTTTCAGTCCACATGCGTAGTGCGTCCTCGCGATCTAGACAGTTCTTCTGCGGGTAGAGGCGCATGCCGCCCACGGTGCGCCCGGTCGTCAGCCAGGCCAGCGAAACCCAGGGGTTATACGAGGCGACCCGCGTGGCATCGGTACCCGCGGAGGTCCGCACACCTGCCGCGAGGATCTTCTTGACCGGCGGGGTGGTCTCCGCGGCGCCGGCACCGTACCGCTCCACGAAGTATTCGCCCTGGTAGGCCATGCGATGCTGCACGGCGATGCCTCCGCCCAGGGCCGCGATGCGGTCGATGGACGCGTCGGAAATCGTCTCCGCATGGTCGAAGAACCAGCGGATCCCATCGAGTGGGATATCCCGGTTGACGCGCTCGAAGACATCGAGCGCCCTGCTGATCGTCTCGTCATATGTGGCGTGCAGGCGCCACGGCCAGCGGTTCTGCGCGAGGATGCGCACCACCTCTTCCAGCTCACCTTCCATTTCCGGAGCCATGTCGGGCCGTGGCTGGCGGAAGTCTTCGAAGTCGGCTGCCGAGAAAACCAGCATCTCACCGGCACCATTGTGGCGAAAATATTCATCGCCCTGCTGATAGGTCACAGACCGCGTCCAGGCCAGGAAGTCGTCCTTTTCCTTCTTGGGCTTCTGCGTAAACAGGTTATATGCGATGCGAACAGTCAGCAGATTGGCCGCGGAAAGCTGGCGGATGACTTCGTAATCATCGGGCCAGTTCTGCGCGCCTCCGCCCGCGTCGATCGCTCCCGTTACCCCCAGCCGGTTCAGTTCGCGCATGAAGTGGCGGGTGGAGTTGACCTGGTACTCGAGCGGCAGCTTCGGACCCTTGGCGAGCGTGGCGTAGAGGATGGCGGCATTGGGCTTGGCCAGCAGAAGACCCGTCGGATCTCCGCTGGCGTTCCGCAGGATCTCTCCACCTGGTGGATCTGGGGTGTTCCGATCGTAACCGCATGCGCGCAGCGCGGCTCCGTTCAACAGGGCGCGATCGTAGAGATGCAGGATGAATACCGGTGTATCCGGCGCGACCGCGTTCAGCTCTTCGAGCGTGGGGAGGCGCTTCTCGGCGAACTGGTGCTCCGTGAATCCACCCACCACTCGCACCCATTGAGGTGGCGGCGTGATTTCAACCTGGCGGCGCAGCATGCGCATCGCGTCCGCCAGACTGGCCACCCCATCCCACCGCAGTTCCATGTTGTAGCTGAGCCCGCCACGGATCAGGTGGAGATGATTGTCGATGAGCCCGGGAAGCACCCGACGCCCGCCCACGTCGATGACCCGGGTCCCCGGCCCGGCCAACGACAGCACTTCGCGGTCGTCGCCGAGTTTGATGAAGCGCCCGTCGCGAATGGCGACCGCGCTCACGGTAGGCCGGCTACGGTCGAGAGTCGTAAAGAGACCGTGGTGCAGAATGAGTTCGGCGACTGCTTCGTTAGACATGGAGACTCCGAATACCAGTCAGGTAGGGTCGCGGTCCGAAGGCGGAACCGGATCGCGCTTCTGGATGGCGAAGCTCTTGCTGTGCAGCAGACCGGCCAGAACGTCGGGATGTCCCTTGGCCCACGACACCGCGGCCTCGCCGGCAAGCATGCCGAGCAAGCCGAGCAGCGCGATCATCGGCGGTGCCGGGGAGCGCACTCCGAAGCAACCGTAGGCGATACCGACGGCCAACCCGAAAACCAGGGAGATGAGATAGGGAGTCATAGCCTTAGGCCGCTTCAGACGCATGTTCGCCCAATGCCCACTTGGAGAACCGGACCTGGATGCCGTAGGGCGACAGGGCACGCAAGATATCCATGACGCCTTCATAGGTCGAGCTGCGCGCCCAGTCCTGCTGC
>NZ_JBPGXO010000085.1:0-3395 GCF_056755555.1 Luteibacter sp. SVR4-7G
GAAGAAGACGCTTCGCTTCCTCGGTCCCGCCCAGGAACCGCCGCCGCACGAACGGGGCTGGAAGGACGTGGTCCAGGCCCATCCGGGCATGGTCACGCGCATCGTTGCCACCTTCGACGGCTACACCGGGCGTTATGCGTGGCACTGCCATCTTGCGGAACACGAGGCGAACGAAATGATGCGGCCTTTCGAGGTGGTGTAGGAGCGCGCCCTGCGCGACATCTTTTGAGGCTGTATGCAACAGGCCCTGAGCCTCTTGGCGAGAAGATGTCGCGCGCTGGGCGCGCGCTCCTACATGGGCAGGCTCTTCAGGGCCGCCGCATCCAGCCTCACCACCGGATAAGCACCCACCTTCTGCGCCGTGTACCACGGGCTGCGCTCGAAGAAGAACATCAGGCGTGCCCGGGCGTTCGCCGCGAACGCGGGATCGCTCTTGAGCTTGTCTTCGAAGGCCGTCTTCAGCGACGGATCCTCCGCCATCATCTTGCGGGCCAGGGCTTCGATCACGCGTGGCTCGCCGTATTCCTTCGGCTCGAAGATGGCATCGAGGTAGCCCCAGCGCAGGATGGAATCCGGTGCGCGCGCGTCGAGCAGGTTGAGCGCGAGCACGGCATCCGTGTTATCGGCACGGACGATCACTGTGCCGGCTGGAAGCTCCACCTCTTCCCGCGTCGGCGCGATGGCCACGTCCTTCAGCATGTGGTGACCTTCGAAGGGCTTGTCGGCCCACCTGGGCTGGGTGAGTTCGTCCCGCGTGACTTCGACGCGCGTCGCGACGCTGCTCCGTGTATAGGGGATGCCATGCGCGTCGAGGCGCTCGATCACCACGGTCCACTGCGGCGGGATGGCCCATGCGGCGGGCAGGGGCGCCGAGACGTCCGGAAGCAGGTCGTTCCAGCTCTGGATGGCGTAGGTCTTCTTCTTCGAGGTGTCGTAGCGCACCCAGGTGTCGCCCGAGATGTCGCTTTTCGTCTGGGTGAACGCGTAGCCCTTCAGCGTGAACGGCTTCGGCGTGGGGTCTTCCTTGAAAGTGACGGGTAATGCGGCATCCGGCCGGGCCGAGAGCGAGGCGGCCCAGGCGTCCGCGTCCTTCGACGCCTTCAGCAACGCGGCCGGATCCTTGTTCACTGTTTCAAGGACGCTGCGCACCATGTCGTAACTGCCGCGCACGCGCACCTCGTAGGATTTAAGCATGTGCGTCTCGATCAGCAGGCCGGCACGGTTGCGGATCGCCGCGTAGCCCGTCGAAAAACGCGGGCCCGAGCCGAAGTTCTCGATGCCCTTGGTAATGTCGCGACCGTCGCGGAACTCGAGATAAGGCGACGCGATATGGCCCAGCGATTCGTAACGGGGCACGGCGTCGCCGGCGAAGGCCTTCGCTTGCCATGCGGCGACCGAAGGCGGCAGCTTGTGCGCATCCTCGGCATACCAGGTGAGATCGGGCTGGTAGTCGGCACCGTCGGTGGTGTGGATGTCGATGAGGAGGTCGGGCCGCCAGATGTTCCACAGTTTCAGCCACGCGCGCGTTTCCGGCGCGTCGGCCTTGACGTAATCGCGGTTGAGGTTGAGGTACTGCGACTGGCCGCGGAAACCCATGCGCTCGGGGCCATTCTGGTTGATCCGGAAATAAGGCCCGGAGTTCTCATGACCATCCACGCTGTACACCGGGATGTAGACGAGCACGGCGTGGTCGAGCAGGTGCGGCAGACGGCCGGTGACGGCGACGTCGCGCAACAGCATCAGGCCGGCGTCCTTGCCCTCGATTTCGCCGGGATGGATGCCTGCCTGGACCAGGACGACCGGTTTCCCGGCGGCGCGCGCCTTCTCCGGCGTCAGGTCGCCGTCCATCGCCGCGATCATCGCCGTCATCGGTCGCCCCTCGGGCGTCGTGCCGAAGGTTTCCATGCGAATGGTGCCAGGCGCGGCATCGGCCAGGCGATGCAGGTAAGCCACGGTTTCGTCGTAGGAAGGCGTGGTGCGGAACGAGGACGCCTCGGCTGGAGTGATCCAGCGGTCTTTCGCGTGGATCGTCACCGGAGCGATCGCGATCAGGCCGAGGAGAAGACGCGCGGGCAACGTCGCAGGCATGGGAGGGTCCGTGTCGGGGATCCACCTATTGTGTGTGTTTTTCCGTTGCAGGCCAATCGGAGGTGCGGTGCCGGCGTGGCACGCGCTCGTCCGCGCCACGGCGCCTGACGGAACGCCTCGTCATCCTCGCCGGTTCGTCGCGATCCGCGCCTACATTTTCATGGACGGGCGATGACTACTGTCGCTGCTCATTTCCCTGCGGCAGGTCCCTGAGATGAATCGACAGTCACCTCCTTCCATCGTGTGGCGCCGGACGGCATGCATTCTCCTGGCGGCCGGTGCGTGGATGCCCTCAACGTACGGGCTAGTGCGCGCCAGCGAAAATCATTACATCGCAGCGGCGGACGCCGACGCCTTCCAGAATATGGTCAGCAAGGCGAAAGCGGTCCCTGTTCCGGATGCGCGGTCGGTGGCGCGGTCATTCATCCGGCAACAGCTGAATGTCGACGGGGACGATTACGTGGTGGCGCACTTTGCCACGGCGGAAGCGCGGTCGCTCGGCCTTCCTGATCACTCCGTGCCCCTCACCGATGCATTGATGGAGGCGTTCCCGGACCATTCCCGGCACACCTTCTTCGCGGAGGCGTCGGATATTGTGGGCGGGCTTTTTGGTGGCGGCAGCGAAAGTCCGGGCGTGGTCCCGTGGGTGGACGGCCTTGTGCACAGCCACGATGCGAAAGATGCCGCGTCGAAGGTCGGCAGGTTCCTGTGGAGCCGCACGGGTCCGGGTTGGGTTTACAACACCTTTTTCGCCCGGGGCAACATGATCGAGACGGTCGGCGAGGACGCCCGTTCGTTGGACGAGGCCTTCGGTGTTTACCGGATCGGCGGGTTCACGGAGGACCATCTTGCAGCAGGCGACGCTTTCCTGCTTTCGAACCTGGTCCAGCGATTCCGTCAACAAAGTACCTTCGCAGAGCTTCCTTACGTCAAGAAGCTCCATGAGGCGCTGGATGCGTGGGAAGCGAACGGCAGCGACTGGCCCGTACTGGCGCGCTACGAATTCGTGCAGCAGGCCCGAAAGGCCCGGGATGCAGGTCTGTTGAATCCGGACCAGTACCTGCTGGTGATGCACGCCGGGGCGCCGCAGGTGCCATTGAGCGGTCCCGTCAGCCTGGCCCAGCTGCGCGATGGCCAGCCGGCCGCCAATACGGAAATCCGGCGTTTCGACATCAACGGCTACACGTCCAGCGATTTGATCCGCTTCGTCGCTGCCGATCGCAGCGAGGTAATGTACGTGCCCGGCGGCGATCCGGCCTTCGTGGTAGCGCCTAGCGAGGACGCGCTTCGTCAGTGGGTGCTGGCGC
>NZ_JBPGXO010000086.1:0-3101 GCF_056755555.1 Luteibacter sp. SVR4-7G
CGTTTTTGGAGCGATTCCGCAGGGAGGCGTAGGCCGGACGAGGACTTAGCGACAAAAATGGCAGGCGCCGGCGACCCCCCGCCACGCCGAAAGCAAAACGCGATGGCGAACGCCGAGCCGTCCCGCTCCCTGCGGCGAAGCCGCTTAAGACACGGGCACGCGCACGCGGGCCAACCGACGCGAAAGGCGGTCGCGCGCAAGCGTGCTCCTACAGGGGGCGGTCGCGGTGCGGTTTCCCGGGCGAGGAATGCGATTAAACCGATGGGCGCCGGGCTGGCACTCACGGCCATGAACGAGCAAGCACAGGCCGGGCGCGTGGTCCCCGGCGATTTCGACGAGGCGCGGCTGCTCGATACGCAGCGGGCGTTCGACAGTGTCGCGCCCGATTACGACGGGCCGCGCGGCAACAACGAACTGATTCAGCGCATGCGCACCACGATGTGGAACACCGTCGGCGCCGAACTGCCGTCCGGATCGCGGTTGCTCGACCTGGGCTGCGGCACGGGGCTGGACGCGGTGGAATTCGCCCGCCACGGCTACCACGTGGTGGCCAGCGATTGGTCGCCCGAAATGGTCGAGCGCACGCGAGCCCGCGCCGTCGACGCCGGCGTCGAATCGCACCTGAGCGCAGTCCACCTCGGGATACAGCAACTGCACCTGCTCGGTGGCCGGTTCGACGGCATCTATTCCAATTTCGGTCCGCTGAACTGCGCGCCCGACCTGCGCGCCGTCGCCGAGGAATGCGCGCGGCTGGTGCGCCCCGGCGGCAGCCTGGTGTTCTCCGTGATGGGCCGGATCTGTCCGTGGGAGCTCGGTCATTACGCCTTGCGCCGCCGCTTCGGGCGCGCGGGCGTGCGCTTCGGCCGCGGCGTGCGGGCGGTGGGCATGAATGGCCATACCATCTGGACCTGGTACTACATGCCGCGCGAATTCCATGCGGCGTTTTCCGAGCACTTCACGCTCGCCGGCTACCGCGCGCTGAGCCTCTTCCTGCCGCCGCCCTACATGGTGGACCGGTATCGCCGCCGTCCGGGCTGGTACGAGCGCCTTGGCCGGCTGGACGACCGCTTCGGCGGTCTCCCCCTCCTGCGCGACATGGGCGACCACTTCCTGATCGTCATGCATCGGCGCTGAGCATGCGCAGTACGACATCCATACCGGGTTTCACCCTGGCCGGCGCCGCGCTGGCCGCTCCTGGGCGGGTCACGCGGGCGCCGCTGCAGCTTCGCGGCAACCGCATCGCCGCGCGCGCGGCGCCGCGGTCCTTTCCGGTGGACCTTCGCGACCACGTGGTCTTTCCCGCCCTGGTGAACGCGCACGAACACCTGCAGGTGAACAATGTGCCGCCGCTGCCTGGCGACACCGTCTTTCCGAACGCATACGACTGGATCGAAGCCTTCCAGGCGCACTTCGCCGATCCGGCGACGGTGGCCGCGCTCGCCGTGCCCAAGTCCAGGCGCATGCGCCACGGCGGACTGAAGAACCTGCTGGCGGGCGTCACCTGCGTGGCCCATCACGATCCGTGGCATCCGGCGCTCGACGGCCCGGATTTTCCCGTGAGCGTATTGCGCGACCATGGCTGGAGTTACGCACTGCATGGCCCGGCCTACGGTCCGCCGGTGCGCGCCAGCTTCGCCGCGACGCCGTTCGGCCGGCCTTGGATGATCCACCTCGCCGAAGGCACGGATGCGCTGGCGGCGGGCGAGCTCGACGAGCTCGACCGCATGGGCTGTCTAGCCGCCAATACCGTGCTGATCCATGGCGTGGGCATGCGAGAGCGCGACATCGAGCGGGTGATAGCCGTCGGCGCCGGCGTGGTCTGGTGCCCTGGCAGCAATCACCGGTTGCTCGGCCGCTCGCTCGATCCGCGTCCGCTGCAGGCCGCGGGCCGCCTCGCGCTCGGAAGCGATTCGCGGCTGAGCGGCGCGCGCGACCTGCTCGAAGAGTTGCGCGCCGAAAGCGAGCGGGGCGAACTCGATGCCGACGCCCTGCTAGGACTGGCGACCGCGGATGCCGCGCGACTTCTCGCGCTTCCCGCTCGCGGCAACCTCGATGAAGGCAGCATCGCCGACCTGGTGATCGTGGAGGATCGCGGCGGCGACGTGGCTGACAACCTCGTCGGCCGTTCGCGCTCCGAACTGCGTGCCGTGGTGCGCGACGGCCTGCCTTGCCTGGCCGATCCGGATTTTGCCGGGTGGTTCGACGCGGCGAACGTCGACACGATGAAGGTGACGCTCGACGGCAGGCCGAAGCTGCTCGCCCGCGCCTTCGCCGAGCCCGAGCTGCTGGCGATGGAGCCTGGCCTGGAGCCGGCAACTGCCGCCGAGCGCGTCATCCGTTACGCGGGAGCGCGGAAATGACCGCCACGCCCATCCTCGCTCCCGCCGAGGCTTATGCGCTCTGGGCGGCGGACTATCCGGCGCATGCGCACAACCCGGTCATGCGCGCGGAAGAGCGTGCGATGCTCGGACGGATGCCCGCTAACCTGAGCGGCGCCGTCGTGGTGGACGCAGGTTGCGGCAGCGGACGCTACCTGCGCCATGCGCTGCGTCGCGGCGCGGCCCGCGTGCATGGCGTGGACCTGTCGCCGGAGATGCTTGCGCGGGCGGCGGAGGTGTCGCGGGAAACGGATGCCGCTTCGCACGTGACGCTGGTTCAAGGGAGCCTGGATGCATTGCCGCTTGGCGACGGCATCGCGGACCTCACGCTGTGCGGCCTCACGATCGGCCATCTCGAGCAACTGGAACCGGCACTCTCCGAGTTGCGCAGGGTCACGCGCCCCGGCGGGCGCATCCTTTGCAGCGACGTGCATCCGACGGGTCACGCGCTGGGTTGGTTGCGCGATTTCAGATCGGGCGGCCGCCGCTATGCCGCGCGCCACACGGCTCATCTCTACAGTCACTGGCACGCGGCCTGCGCGCGCCTCGGCCTCGCCATCGAACACGTGCTCGAGCCGATGCTCGATCCCGCCGACATCCCCGAAGGCGCGCGTTTCGATCGACAGGCGCTCGACGTGCCGGTGGCCCTGGTATTCCAGCTGCGCCGCATTCCCGCCCCTCCGCCCGGTTCGCTGCCATGACCCCTGTCTCTTATACACATCT
>NZ_JBPGXO010000087.1:0-2952 GCF_056755555.1 Luteibacter sp. SVR4-7G
CAGCACCAGCACGGCGCGATCGCCTTTCTTTTGTCTATCGAACACTTAGGGGGATGACCTCATGTGGAGTAAGGATGCGCGTGACCTGGGCCACGCGCACCCATTGTTCCTATATGGGACTCCGCCGAAGGCCCCTCAACCCTCGCCGTCGCCGGACGAAGCGTCCCCGTGGTTTTCGTGGCCGCCCACCCGCACGTTACGGCTCGGTACGACCGTGGAGATGGCATGCTTGTACACCATCTGGCTCACCTGGTTGCGCAGCAGCACCACGAACTGGTCGAACGATTCGATGGTGCCTTGCAGCTTGATGCCGTTCACCAGGTAGATGGCGACCGGTACGCGCTCACGGCGCAGTGCGTTCAGAAACGGATCCTGTAACGATTGCCCTTTGGACATTCTTCTTCTCCCCTACGCTACTCGTACGGGTCCGGGAAAAAACGCCTGGCGGCGCCCCGGCCCAAGTGCCCTGAATCTTAACTGCTTTTAAATGCCCGCTGGAAGCCGCGATCGTGATGGCATCGGCATTCCCGCGAACTGCTCCACCGCACGCGCTACCTCGGGCAACGGATCCCCCCGGTCCGGGTCGAACGTTCGGGCGTCCACCTCACCCCGCAGCCAGGTGATCTGGCGTTTGGCGAGTTGACGAGTGGCATAGATACCACGGTTGCGGAACTCCGTGGCGTCGCCCTCACCCTCGAGGTAGTCCCAGGCCTGCCGGTAGCCGACCGCGCGGATCGCCGGCAGGTCGGCGTGAAGGTCGCCGCGGGCCCGCAGGGCGCGTACTTCGTCGAGGAAACCCGCGGCCAGCATGGCGTCGAACCGCTGCGCGATGCGCTCATGCAACAGGCGCCGGTCGCCGGGCAGGAGCGCCAGCTTGAGCACCCTCCAAGGGAAACGGATGGTGCTTCCACCCCGCTGCAGTTCGCTGAGCGGAAGACCGGTCAGTTCCATCACTTCAAGCGCGCGCTGGATCCTCTGGGCGTCGCCCGGCCGAATCCGCCTACCCGCCACCGGGTCCAGCGCAGCCATCCGCGCGTGCATCGCGTCCCAGCCGATGACGGACGCCTCGGCTGCCAGCTTCTCGCGCAGGGCGGGATCCGCCTCGGGCAGATCCGAGAGGCCGCGCTGCAGCGCGCGGAAATAAAGACCGGTACCGCCGACCAGCAGCGGCACCCTGCCCTCCGTCGTGATGCGTTCCATCGCCGCGACGGCATCGTCGCGGAAGTCGGCGGCGGAATACGGCTGCGCAGGGTCACGGATGTCCACGAGGGCATGCGGATAGCGCGCGAGCGTAGCAGCGTCGGGTTTGGCCGAGCCGATGTCGAGCCCGCGATAGACGAGCGCCGAGTCGACGCTGACCAGGCCCACCGGAAACCGGTCGGCCAGCGCGCAGGCGAGCGCCGTCTTCCCCGATGCAGTGGGGCCCATCAGGAAGATGGCGAGGGGGCGACGGTCTTGGGACATCGGAAAGCAGAATCGGGGAACGGCCGCAAGGGTAACCCAGCAGGTGTCACCGTTGGCCCGGGCCATGCAAGGATGGATCGACGACAGCCGGAGAACAACGCATGATCCGAGTTGGATTGGCAGTGGTCGGATGCCTGGCCATCGCAGGGACGGCGCTCGCCGGGGTGGTGGTGCCCGCGTCATACGAAGCCGGGCATTTCTTCGCCACGCCTACGTTGGCGACAGGCGAGACCTTGCGGCTGCTCGTCGATACGGGCGGTGGCGGATCGACCTGGACACTGGGCGAATCCACCGTCAGGCGCCTCGGGCTCGCCCCGCTCGACTGTGCGACGGCCGGGGACGTTTCGCGCTCTCCGGCATTCGCGGCCGGAAAGGCCATTCCCCTCGGCCCACGTGCCTGCGACGGGGTGCAAAGCACGCCCGACAAATATCTTTTCGACGGCATGAACGGCATGCTCGGAGGCTTTTATCTTTCCAACGGCACGTGGACGTTCGACTATCCGGGGCAAGAGCTCATTCGCGAGGATGCTTCCTGGCACGCCGACCCGAAAGCCCACGCCATCGTTGCCGGCGTCGTTCGCAACGCCAAGGGAAGCTACGGCGCACCCTTCCTGCGTATCTCGATGCAGGTCGACGGTGAATCGATCGACATGCTCTTCGACACCGGTGCCACCGCCCATCCGACTGCGGCGGGACTCGCTGCCATGAAGACTCCCGTAGCAGGGGGATACGCGGGAGGCAGTTACATCACGACGAGCATGATGGACCGCTGGCACCGGAAACATCCGGACTGGCTGCTCGTTCCGGACGCCGACGATCTCAATCCGAAGAGCAAGCGCGCGATCCGCGTGCCCAGCGTCGTCATTGCTGACTGGAGCGTGGGGCCGGTCTGGTTCATCGAGCGCCCTGACAAGAATTTCGAAGTCATGTCGTCGTATATGGACAGCACGGTACACGGTGCCATCGGCGGCAATCTGCTCGACGCGTTCCGGGTCAGCGTGGATTACCCGCACGCAAAGATTCAATTCGTATGCGTCGCGCATTGCAAGGCCGCACCGAAGATAACGGTCAAACGGTAGCCAGCGCAACGCAAGGTCTTGTTGCGCAAGCTCAGCTGCGACTTATCCACATGCTTATGCAGGCGGTATCCACACTGGCTGTGGATATCGCTACCTGCATAGATCATCCGTTGACCAGTGCAAGGTAAGTGTCCGCCGGCGTTGAGCGAATCGGACTTGTCCACATGCTTATGCAGCGCGTATCCACACCGGCTGTGGATATCTGGGGAGGCCAGGGACAGAGGTCGCCGCGTGCTTGCGCTCGTCCGCAGTCCCACGCAGGAAGCGCTTCCCACAAAGCGCTTCCTGCATCGGCTGATCGTATTACCTATAAGGCTCGCCAGACGGTGGACGATGTCCAACTTCTGTGCTCAGTTCAAAGCGCGCATCTACATCGAGCCCCGCCGCATGCACTGCTCACTCCTTGACC
>NZ_JBPGXO010000088.1:0-2842 GCF_056755555.1 Luteibacter sp. SVR4-7G
TTGGTGGGCCCACCAGGACTCGAACCTGGAACCAAAGGATTATGAGTCCTCTGCTCTAACCATTGAGCTATAGGCCCTTTGCGGACGCGCAGTTTAGCCGAAGCCGGGAGTGGCTTGCGCGCTTCCCTGCGGCGTTTTGCAAGAATGGCCTTACTCATCCCCCCAGGAAAGCCACAGGGCTCCGGCAGGATCGTCGCTGTCTTCGTCGGCCTAAGCTGGTCGCGATGGCTGCCCTATACGCGCCCGCTACGCGCAGCACTGGATCCAGGCACGGGCCGCACGCCATCCCTTGCTGTGTGAGCTGTACGGGCCCAGAGCCTCCAGAACATCCCGCAACCGCCGGCCATGGCCTGCCTCATGAGGATCCGGCATTCGTCGTCCGGAACATCCTCGAAGGTGTTTGGATGATGCGGAGTGGCCCCGCAAGGAACGGTGATTCAACGAGCGTATCGGAAGCTCAGCCCCATCTTCGCGAGCGACCGGCGGTACGCGGCGGAAGAACGGTCTGCCGGGAAGTGCGCTTCTTCGCCCGGGTCCAGCGGCAGATCCTCGGGCATCTGCGTCTCGATGATGGCCTGGTCCTCGGCGAAGATCCTGGCGTTGAAGGCGTGAATTTGCTCGTCGGGAACGTCGAAGTTGAAGTTCTGCGCGATCGGGACGAACAGCCGTGTCCGGTGCGCCGATACCGGGCTCGCGGCATTGAAGATGTGTAGCTGCCCATCGTCTGGAAAGTGCACGATGAGCCGCGCGGTGAACGGCGGGTAGATGTCGAACTCGCGCAGCCAGAGATAACCTTCGGGTGCGGACAGGCCGGAGCCATGGGGATAGTTCGCCACCGGGCTCAGGTATTCGGCATGGACGCGCCCCTTCTCGTCGGTGCTGACCGGGTAGTCCGGGACGAGCGGCTGGTCCCTGCGTGCGAAGGTGTCCTGGTGGACCCACGCGAAGTGCGCGACGTCGACAAAGCCTTCGACCTGGCGGCCGCACGATCCTCCGATATCGACGGGCGGCGGAAGAACCTGGCGGTAGGCGTCGGTACTCCACGCGTCGAACGGAGGGATCTCGTTAGCCGTATCGGGAGTGAGCGTGGTCCATAGCAGGCCGTAACGTTCCACCGCAGGATAGACATTGACCGAGAAGCGTTGGGAGGGCACCTGCTCGGGATGCGCTGGAATGCGCGTGCAACGCCCGTTGGTTGCGTAACGCAGCCCATGGTAAGGGCATACGATCTCATCACCTTCTACCCAGCCGTGGGAGAGCGGGACGCCGCGGTGGGCACAAAGGTCGCGCGCCACATGCAGGCCGGCAGGTGTACGGTAGACCACCAGGCCCACGTCCAGCAGGCGCACGGAGACAGGTTCCTTGCCAATATCCTGGACGCGAGCGATGGGATACCAGTGCATTGCGAGAATCCGCCAATCGGCGGGGTCGAAGGTGCACTGGCGTGGAATAGCGGGCGAGGTGGAGAGGGTGGACGACACGGGGATGGCCTCGGGGGTAATTCACCAGTGCTGCTACTGTCGCGCCTGTCACCTCGCATGACTTCCCTGATCGCAGGCGTACTTCCGGATTCGCACTTCTGTCGTCCGGTCGTGCTATTCGCAAGAGTGCACGCTCGTCGGCCTGAGTAATGAGCGCCGAAGCCACGATCGGCGGCCCGGCAATCAGCCGGCCGCTTGCAGATCGGCGGGGCGGCGCGCGCGGGCGGAGGAGCGCGCGCGGTGTGGAACACGATGTGCCGCGTGCGTATGCGGCGCGCGCAGGTCTCGCCACTGTCGCGGCGTCATGTTCTCATGGTGCTTGAACACGGTGGCAAAATGCGCCTGCGTTTGGAAGCCGACGGCGATGGCGATATCCATGATCGTGTCGTTCGTCTCTTCCAGTAGGTGCTTCGCGCGCGCGATCCTCTGGGCTAGCAGGTAATGGTGCGGGCGCATGCCCGTCGCCACCTTGAACTGCGCCGCGAAGTACATGGGAGAGAGGCCGGCCGCGCTGGCCATCTCGGCCAGAGAAATTCCGGTATCCAGCCGCTCGTTCACCAGGTCGGTAACGCGCCGCAGCCGCCAGACTGGGAGCCGCTGCTGCCGCGTTGCCGGCTGTGGCGCCTGCTGGCGCGAAATCACCGAAAGGCGCAGCGATATCGCTTCGACGATCGGTTCCTCCACGCAAGGGGCCGACATTTTCGACGCAATCGCAAGCACGTTGACCAGGCGTTCGATGACCGCATCCGCTTCCAACTGGAGCACCGGCGTAGCCTTCAGGCGTTCCATCAGGGCTTCGAACTGATTCTCCGCCTGCGTCTCGCCGATGAGCAGCGCCACGCCTTCGGCTAGACGATTCCCGGTGACCCGGAAGGGTCCAGCAAGGCGTGTGACCACGATGCCGCCCCGATACATGCCCTGCACGTCGATCCACTGGCCGGCGACTTCGCGTTGCATCGCGCACGCACCGGGCACGATGAAGACGCACAGTCCGGCGTCTTCGAGCGTGATCAGGTCGGTGGCGTCCAGGGGCATGCACTTGAGGCCGGCCTTGGCCGACGACGCTTGAGCAGAAATGGAAGAAGAACGGAACATTTCGTTATCCCTCGAAACATGCAAGCAGCGGGCGCGCCCCTGTGCGCACCGATGAGCTGCGAATCGTAGGGAGGGGGTGCCAGGGAGGCACGCTCGGCAAATCGCGAATTCTCCCCAAGTTCTCTCATTCCGGCGTGTCGGGAACTGCGGCCACGCGCACATATCCAGTCTTTCCAAGGGTGTGGGCCTATATTAGGCTTCGCGATGGAGCGGGCGCCGCGGGGATCGCGTGCCGTGATCCGTTAAGGAACGAGTCATTCTATGAA
>NZ_JBPGXO010000089.1:0-2334 GCF_056755555.1 Luteibacter sp. SVR4-7G
CCGTAGGACTCGACAGCTATTATCGCCGCGTGTCGCGCATCCAGGACGAAGGACAGTTCGGCACCGCGCTGGTCTATTCCACCTTCAACTACGACCAGGGCAAGGTCAAGGGCGACGAGTTCACGCTGAACTACGATGGCGGGGCGCTCACCGCATACTTCAACTTCGCGTACAACCGCTCCGTGGGCAAGCGCATCATCACCGGCCAGTACAACTTCAATCCGGACGACCTTGCCTACATCGAGGACCACTTCATCCACCTGGACCACGACCAGAAGTACACCTCCTCGGGCGGTATCAGCTACGCCCTCGACGATGCGACGCGCGTCGGCGCGGATTACCTGTTCGGTTCGGGCCTGCGCCGCGATGGACTGGTGCCGAACGGCGACACGTTGCCCGCGTATTTCCAGCTGAACCTCAGCGTGTCGCACGATTTCCGCTTCACGCCCGTGGGCGCGACGCATGCGCAGCTCGCCCTGGTGAACGCGTTCGACCGCACGTACGAGATCCGCGACGGTTCCGGCATCGGCGTGGGTGCGCCCCAGTTCGGCCCCCGTCGCGGCCTGTTCCTGTCGTTGCAACAGGATTTCTGAAACCGTAGGCCCCTATCCGCTATCCTGCGGGTTCGATCCCGAACACGCACGGCATGAACGCAAAGCTTCCCGAACCCGGCGCCGACGAGCGCGCTCATTCCGACCACCTCGCCAGCCTGTTGCGCGAGGAAATCGCCGCCCACGGGCCGATGCCGTTCTCGCGCTTCATGGAGCGCTGCCTGTATACCCCAGGTCTCGGCTACTACAGCGCCGGGAAGGCCAAGTTCGGCGCCGAAGGCGATTTCGTCACGGCGCCCGAACTGGGCACGCTTTTCGCCCGTTGCGTGGCGCGCGCGTTCGAGCCGGTACTCGCCTCGCTGGGCCCCGATGCCGACTTCCTCGAACTAGGCGGCGGCACCGGCGCCTTCGCCGAAGCCGCCTTGCTGGCGCTCGATGCCGCGGGACGCGCGCCGCGCCGCTTCATGATCCTCGAACCGAGCGCCGACTTGCGCGAACGCCAGCGCGAGCGCCTGCGTGCCGCGTTGCCCGCCGGACTGTTCGCGCGCGCCGTCTGGCTCGACGGCCCGCTGGAAACCGAGTGGGACGGCGTGCTCTTTGCCAACGAGGTGATCGACGCGCTGCCGACGACGCGCTTCACCACGCGCGACGGCGAGGTCTACGAGGAACATGTCGTTCTGGACGGGGAAGGACGGTTCGTGCGCAGCGACCGTCCCGCCGATACCCTCGTCGGCGGGGCCGTGCGCCATGTGGAGCGGGACCTGGGACGCGAGTTCGAAGCGGGCTACCGCAGCGAAATCCTGCCGCAGCTGCCGTACTGGGTGCAGGCGGTGGCGGGAACCCTGCGTCGCGGCGCGATGATTTTCGCCGACTATGGCTACACGCGCGGCGAGTTCTACCTGCCCGAGCGCTCCGAGGGCACGTTGCGCGCATTCTACCGGCATCGCACGCACGGCGATGCGTTCCACCTGCCCGGCCTGCAGGACCTCACCGCCTCGGTGGATTTCACCGCGCTGGCGGAGGCGGGCAACAGCGCGGGTTTCGGCGTGGCGGCATACATGCCGCAGGCACAGTTTCTGCTCGCCACAGGCATGCAGGAATTCTTCGAGAACGACTACCTCGAACTCGAGGACGAAGCCGCCCGCTATCGCCTGGCGCAGGAAGTGAAGACGCTGACGCTTCCCGAGCAGATGGGCGAACGCTTCCAGGTGATGATGTTCGCCAAGGGCATCGACGCGGCGGCGCTGCCGGCGGACGTGATGGCGGCCGACCAGGGGTCGCGCTTGTAACTGGCTAAGGCGTTGTGTAGGAGCGCGCCTGGCGCGCGACATGTTTTCGCGAAGAGCAACAGGGCCTGTTGTTCACGGCCCCAAAAGACGTCGCGCGCAAGGCGCGCTCCTACACGTCTTTCGGTACGGCTGCTATGGCCTGGGCTTGTGCTTTCCTCATCGCCTCGCCGATGGCCGGGCCCTGGAGGCCCTTCTCCACGAAGGGCTGCGACGTGATCGCCGCGGCGGCATTGCGGCAGCCGCGCAGGAAGTCGGCTTGCGGATACTCCGCGTTTTCGTGGCCGAGGCGTCCGCGCTTGTCGGCCATGCAGGCGAGCAGGAAGGTTTCCAGGCGCGCGGGTCGGCGCAGCGCACCGAGGCTTTCGAGCAGGCGCAGGATGGTGGTGGGCCTCAATTCCAATGCCATGTGCGCGTTCAGGTGATGCTTGCACACCATCTCCGCCATGAAGGCGTATTCCGCAGGCACCTTGAGTCGCGCCGAGATCGCCTGCACC
>NZ_JBPGXO010000091.1:0-651 GCF_056755555.1 Luteibacter sp. SVR4-7G
AGGGTATGGGACGGTCGGGAACCGTTCCCTTCGGCTTGGCGAAGAAGAAGGACAGCGTCAGCTTCAATCCTTTCCACCAGCCCATGGAAGGACGTGGAATGGGGTTATGGAAGCGGCCGTCGCGGTATTGTGGCGAATCGGCGTAGTCCGGCGCTTGGGTGGTCACGCTTGAAATTCCTGGCGATGGTGCAACGTCCGTTCCAGTCTAGGGTGGCCGCCTGGTAAAGTAAACTCATAAGTACAGTATTTATCGATTCTGTCGGCGCGGATGCAGGTTTTCCCGCATCCGAGCGAAGCCGTCCCGATCCTCGACGTGCTGAGGAACCGCGGGCTTGTCGTCTGAACCGCTGGGGCGGCGGGGCGGCTTGCTTACGGCAAAGCGATCATGGAGCGTAGATTCCGCAGACATCTGCGGCGGAAAGCTGACATTCGCATTCGGTGCCATCGCTGTGCTGCCTCAGCATCTGCACAGTGAGTGAGTGCAACTAATCGCTCAATCCGGGCCCACTGCTCGGCCGAGTATTCTGGAGCAGTGCCATAGTGGCCGCCGTCGATATCGCTAACCACCTTGTCCAGCTTTCCGCCCAAGGAAACGATGTCGCCTACTCGGCATGTTCGTGATTAGTTGACTATTCGCGCGCAGTCCTGATC
>NZ_JBPGXO010000092.1:0-562 GCF_056755555.1 Luteibacter sp. SVR4-7G
CCCTGCGGAATCGCTCCAAAAACGGCAGCCACCGGCTCCTCCCAACACCGCGGTCGCATGCGGCAAAAGCCGGAGCATCGACTCGCGTGTTTCTGTGGCAGCACGCTCGCCGCACCCTGCGGATAGAACGCAGCCCTGTAGGAGCGCGCCTCGCGCGCGACAGCCTTTCGCGAATGACTTCACGAATGCACTGAGCGTTTTCGCAACCCTACCGCAAGAGTCACCAGGCTCCCGCCTTCGCGGGAGCGACGGGTAGGAAGGGAGGCGACATCATGTAGGTCGCGCTTCGCATTGCAGGTCGCGATTCGCGGGCGATTCCCGCAGCACGTGCGCACACGTGTCCGTCATTTGGGTTGCTTCGGTGCATGAGTTGATGAATGAGGCGACGGAGTGGTTGCGGTATGCGCAGCGGTTGACGGAGTTTGTGACTGAGATGGTCGGGGAGACGGATGAGTTGAAGGGTAAGAAGGTGGCTGACGTCTTGACGGTCATCGATGCGTTGATGAGGCGGGGGTTGGATCACGCCGTGCGGGCGCATACCGAGTTGGTGAGGGAGCAGTTG
>NZ_JBPGXO010000093.1:0-518 GCF_056755555.1 Luteibacter sp. SVR4-7G
CCTTCGCACTGAGCGTTTTCGCAACCCTGCAGCAAGAGTCACTAGGCTCCCGCCTTCGCGGGAGCGACGGTTGTTGGTGGTGGCGACGGGTGGGAAAAGGCGTCGCAGCGTTTAGCAAAGCGCTCTATAAAAGCGCTTCGCGGGCCGTGCCCGCAGCGCGTGCGCACACGCGCGTGTCATTTGAGTTCCGTCGTACAGACAAGCCCAAACCGACTTGCTATGTTCGGGCTGTTGCCTGCACTTCTGATCAAAAGGCGTCGCAGGCAACCATCGCATCGAAGCGGTGAGAGCGCGGCCCAGAGGTGCTTGCAACACCCCTGGACCGCTGACCTAACCAACTCTCAATCAGTTGATGAGGCTGCAGCCATGGTAAATCACTCGCTCGCCCACCGGTTCCCCACCGGCGGCACCTTCACCGGTTACCGGGCCTTCGACACCTCCTGTCGATCCGGTTGACGAACCGGCGGCCTCGCCGGTCCTAAGACGTTTCTCATCTTTCGCCCTGCCGTGCGACCCGG
>NZ_JBPGXO010000094.1:0-496 GCF_056755555.1 Luteibacter sp. SVR4-7G
TTAGGTCAGCGGCCCCTGGGTGTTGCAAGCACCCTTGGGCCGCGCTCTCACCGCTTCGATGCGATGGTTGCCTGCGATCCCTTTTTATCAGAAGTGCAGGCAACAGCCCGAACATAGCAAGTCGTTTTGGGCTTGTCTGTACGACGCAACTCAAACGGCGCGCGCGTGTGCGCACGCGCTGCGGGAATCGCCCGCGAAGCGCGGCCTGCAACGCGAAGCGCGACTTGCACGATGTCGCCTCCCTTTCTACCCGTCGCTCCCGCGAAGGCGGGAGCCTAGTGACTCTTGCTGCACGTCTGCGAAAACGCTCAGTGCATACGTGAAGTCATTCGCGAAAGGCTGTCGCGCGCAGGGCGCGCTCCTACAGGACGGCGTGCGTTGGGGAGCGAGAGGGCGAGGCGCTGCTCTGGCTTTTGCCACATGCGACCGCGGTGTTGGGAGGAGCCGGTGGCTGCCGTTTTTGGAGCGATTCCGCAGGGAGGCGTAGGCCGGACGA
>NZ_JBPGXO010000095.1:0-458 GCF_056755555.1 Luteibacter sp. SVR4-7G
ACGAACTCGGTCAACCGCTGCGCATACCGCAACCACTCCGTCGCCTCATTCATCAACTCATGCACCGAGGCTTCGGTGCACCCATTCATATCGTTCATGTCGTGCTCCTTGCTGTGCCCATCCGCAAGCGCGCAGGTGTGGCACGCCGCGTAAAGCGACGTGCCACAGGCAAAACATCGCCTCGAGGCGATGAGCTGCGGACTCGCGGGATCACCGGCAGCCCGTGACCGGGCGCTGGACGGTTCGATTGTCGAAGTGGATCGGCGGTCCGACGATCCTGTTTCCCCGCGCGTGCGCGGACGCGCCGGGTCGCACGGCAGGGCGAAGATGAGAAACGTCTTAGGACCGGCGGGGCCGCCGGTTCGTCAACCGGATCTACGGGGGCGGTAGAAGGCCCGGTAACCGGTGAAGGTGCCGCCGGTGGGGAACCGGCGGGCGAGCGAGTGATTTACCATGGC
>NZ_JBPGXO010000096.1:0-455 GCF_056755555.1 Luteibacter sp. SVR4-7G
GCCTATAGCCACCGTGATGGCAAGGGCCTGGGCAACTATTGCGGCACGCCGTACAACGTGAGCTACACCACGCTGAGCAACAAGGAAACCGACGTCAACGGCGCCCTGTTCCTGCGCTACCACCTCACGCCGGAGACCGAACTGTATTCGGACATCCTGTACAGCTACAGCAACCCGACCTACTCGGGCGGAAGCCCGTTCTGGAACCAGAGCTTCTACAACCAGACCAGCGGCCAGTACGAGACCTGGCAGCGCATCTTTGGCCCTGAAGAGGTCGGCCTGGATTCCAAGGACCAGCACGTCTTCACGCACAGTTACAACTTCACGCTGGGTGGCCGCGGCCCGCTGTTCGATACCGGGTTCGACTACGACATCTATTACAACCGCTCGCAGACCAACCTGGTGCGCAAGTCCACGGACTTCGTGGCCAACAACGGCGTGGACCAGTACTACCT
>NZ_JBPGXO010000097.1:0-414 GCF_056755555.1 Luteibacter sp. SVR4-7G
GACGACCGGGGAGGTCGATGAGTTGAAGGGCAAGGAGGTGGCTGACGTGCTTACGGTGATCGATGCGTTGATGAGGCGGGGGCTGGATTACGCTGTGCGGGCGCAGACGGAGTTGGTGAGGGAGCAGTTGCGGGCGGTGACCGGGGCGCTTGCGGGTGATTAGCTCGAAGTGGCGCTGGGGCCTCGCATTTGGAACCGCCCGATGTGGCTTCCTCGGGCTTGGTACGAGGGATGGGAGGGGGTCGCGAAAGGCTGTCGCGCGCAAGGCGCGCTCCTACAACGTGCCCTCGCTTTTTCGGGAGCTGAGGGAATGTACGGCCGCAAACGGGCGAGCCGATGCTCTGGCTTTTGCCGCATGCGACCGCAGTGTTGGGAGGAGCCGGTGGCTGCCGTTTTTGGAGCGATTCCGCAGGG
>NZ_JBPGXO010000098.1:0-402 GCF_056755555.1 Luteibacter sp. SVR4-7G
TAAGTCCTCGTCCGGCCTACGCCTCCCTGCGGAATCGCTCCAAAAACGGCAGCCACCGGCTCCTCCCAACACTGCGGCTTCATGCGGAAAAAGCCAAGGCGCCGCTTGGCCCAATTGACGGCTGCACATTCCCCGCGCTTCGCCGCACCATCCGGAAAAGCGAGCGCGCGTTGTAGGAGCGCGCCTTGCGCGCGACAGCCTTTCGCGACAATCTCCCATCCTCGCACAAGCCAATGGGAGGCTTGATTGGCGATTCCAGATGAAAGGTGCTCGAACCGCTTTTCGCTAATCACCCGCGAGCGTGCCGGTGACGGAGCGCAACTGTTCCCTCACTAACTGCGTGTGCGCCTGCATGGCGTAATCCAAACCCCGGCTCATCAACGCCTCGATGACCGTCATGAC
>NZ_JBPGXO010000099.1:0-399 GCF_056755555.1 Luteibacter sp. SVR4-7G
GTCATGACGGTCATCGAGGCGTTGATGAGCCGGGGTTTGGATTACGCCATGCAGGCGCACACGCAGTTAGTGAGGGAGCAGTTGCGCTCCGTCACCGGCACGCTCGCGGGTGATTAGCGAAAAGTGGTTCGAGCGCCTTTATCTGGAATGCGCAGTGAAACCTCCCATTGGCTTGTGGGAGGGATGGGAGGTGGGCGCGAAAGGCTGTCGCGCGCAAGGCGCGCTCCTACAACGCGCCCTCGCTTTTTCGGGAGCTGCGGGGAATGTGCGGTGCGCAGGCGGGCGTGCTGTTGCTCTGGCTTTTGCCGCATGCGACCGCAGCGTTGGGAGGAGCCGGTGGCTGCCGTTTTTGGAGCGATTCCGCAGGGAGGCGTAGGCCGGACGAGGACTTAGCGAAAA
>NZ_JBPGXO010000100.1:0-382 GCF_056755555.1 Luteibacter sp. SVR4-7G
TCCTCGTCCGGCCTACGCCTCCCTGCGGAATCGCTCCAAAAACGGCAGCCACCGGCTCCTCCCAACACGACGGTCGCATGCGGCAAAAGCCAAAGCAGCGGCTCGTGCGCTTCGGCTGCCGCACGCTCGCCGCACCGTGCGGAATCAACGCAGCACTGTAGGAGCGCGCCTCGCGCGCGACATCTTTTCGCGACCACCTCCACGTACGCACTGAGTGTTTTCGCAGGCCTGCAGCAGAGTCACTAAGCTCCCGCCTCCGCGGGAGCGACGGGTAGGAAGGGAGGCGACATCGTGTAGATCGCGCGTCGCGGGCGATTCGCGCAGCGCGTGCGTGCATGCGCGTGTCATTTGAGTTCCGTCGTACAGACAAGCCCAAACCGAC
>NZ_JBPGXO010000101.1:0-375 GCF_056755555.1 Luteibacter sp. SVR4-7G
AACTGCTCCCTCACCAACTCCGTCTGCGCCCGCACGGCGTAATCCAGCCCCCGCCTCATCAACGCATCGATCACCGTCAGCACATCAGCCACCTCCTTGCCCTTCAACTCATCCACCTCCCCGATCGTCTCCGCCACGAACTCGGTCAACCGCTGCGCATACTGCAACCACTCCGTCGCCTCATTCATCAACTCATGCACCGAGACCTCGGTACGCTCATTCATCGCGTTCATCGCGTTCATGGTGTCCTCCTTGCTGTGCCGCCGTCCGCCGCTTGCGCAGGTGTGGCACGCCACCTAAGGCGACGTGCCACGGGCAAAACATCGCCTCGAGGCGATGAGCTGCGGACTCGCGGGATCACCGGCAGCCCGTGAC
>NZ_JBPGXO010000102.1:0-347 GCF_056755555.1 Luteibacter sp. SVR4-7G
CGAGGCGATGAGCTGCGGACTCGCGGGATCACCGGCAGCCCGTGACCGGGCGCCGGACGGTTCGATTGTCGAAGTGGGTCGGTGGCCTCATCGGTCCATTTCTGCCGCGCGTGCGCGGACGCGCCGGATCGCACGGCAGGGCGAAAGATGAGAAACGTCTTAGGACCGGCGAGGCCGCCGGTTCGTCAACCGGATCGACAGGAGTTGTCGAAGGCCCGGTAACCGGTGAAGGTGCCGCCGGTGGGGAACCGGCGGGCGAGCGAGTGATTTAACATGACGGCAGCCTCATCAACTTTACGGAGTTGGTTAGGTCAGCGGCCCCTGGGTGTTGCAAGCACCCTTGGGCC
>NZ_JBPGXO010000103.1:0-340 GCF_056755555.1 Luteibacter sp. SVR4-7G
CGGTCATCGATGCGTTGATGAGGCGGGGGTTGGATCACGCCGTGCGGGCGCATACCGAGTTGGTGAGGGAGCAGTTGCGGGCGGTGACCGGGGTGCTTGCGGGTGGTTAGCGCGAAGTGGCGCTGGGGCCTTTTATTTGGAATCGCCCGATGAGGCCTCCTCGGGCTTGGTACGAAGGGTGGGAGGTGGTCGCGAAAGGCTGTCGCGCGCGAGGCGCGCTCCTACAACGCGCCCTCGCTTTTTTCGGGAGCTACGGGGACTGCGCGGCCCGCAAGCGGGCGTGCTGTTGCTCTGGCTTTTGCCGCATGCGACCGCAGTGTTGGGAGGAGCCGGTGGCTGC
>NZ_JBPGXO010000104.1:0-322 GCF_056755555.1 Luteibacter sp. SVR4-7G
GCCCAGCTCGCGGCAGTGCGCGAAATCGTCGAGCAACGCTTCGATCTCGGCGATATCGTAAATGAAGTCGCCGGCACGAGGACGGAAGAGCACGTACAGCGGGATCGACAGACCTTCGCGGGCGAGCGCGATGGTGCCGTGCGAGGGCGTGACGCCGCCCCCTACTAGGCAGGCGCAGAGTTCGAGGCGACGCGCGCCGCGTTGCTGCGCAGCGAACGCCGAGGCCACCGAATTCGCTGCTACTTGAAGTAAGGGCATTTTGAGTTGGTGCTCTTTCAGGGGATCAGGGTGTGGTGCTTGTTGGCATATCAGACCGCGTACG
>NZ_JBPGXO010000105.1:0-316 GCF_056755555.1 Luteibacter sp. SVR4-7G
CGACGGTCGCGTGCGGCAAAAGCCAAAGCAACAGCTCGGCCGCTTGCGGGTCGCACATTCCCCGCCGCCCCGGAAAAATGCGCGCACGTTGTAGGAGCGCGCCTCGCGCGCGACATCTTTTCGCGACCACCTCCAACCCCTCATACCACGCCCGAGGAGGTCTGGGTCGGGCGGTTCCAGAAGAAGAGCACCAGCGCCGCTTCGCGCTAACCACCCGCAAGCACCCCGGTCACCGCCCACAACTGCTCCCTCACCAACTCGGTATGCGCCCGCACGGCGTGATCCAACCCCCGCCTCATCAACGCATCGATGACCG
>NZ_JBPGXO010000106.1:0-307 GCF_056755555.1 Luteibacter sp. SVR4-7G
CACCTCCTTGCCCTTCAACTCATCGACCTCCCCGATCGTCTCCGCCACGAACTCGGTCAACCGCTGCGCATACTGCAGCCACTCGGTCGCCTCATTCATCAACTCATGCACCGAGACCCCGGTACGCTCATTCATCGCGTTCATGCTGTGCTCCTTGCTGTGCCGCCCATCCGCGCAGGTGTGGCACGCCGCACTAGGTGACGTGCCACGGGCAAACATCGCCTCGAGGCGCTGCGGACTCGCGGGATCACCGGCAGCCCGTGACCGGGCGCCGGACGGTTGGGTTGTCGAAGTGGGTCGGTGCCTC
>NZ_JBPGXO010000107.1:0-307 GCF_056755555.1 Luteibacter sp. SVR4-7G
CTACAGAGCGTGTATGATCTGGCCGAGGGAGTTGTGCTGCACGGCTTCCATCAGCAGCTCGAAGACGTTGAGGCGATCGCGGGCGGTCTTCTGCAGGATGACCAGGCTGTCCGGGGCCAGGTGTTTGCGGGCCTTGGCGTAGAGCCGCACATTGTCGATCTGCTGGCCCTTTTCCTCCTCCGTGGAGCGGATCAGCTCGATCTCCGTCGCTATCTCGCCGCCGTGATCCTTCGGCAGGAAGGTATTCACGCCGATGAGCGGAAGCGAGCCGTGTTGCTTCTTGTGCTCGTAGTACATCGACTCTTCC
>NZ_JBPGXO010000108.1:0-300 GCF_056755555.1 Luteibacter sp. SVR4-7G
GCTCATCAACGCCTCGATGACCGTCATGACGCTAGCCATCTCCTTGCCCTGTAGCTCATCCGCCTCCCCGATCACCTTGGTCACGAACAGAGTCAACCGCTGCGCATATTGCAGCCACTCGGTCGCCTCATTCATCAACTCATGCACCGAGGCTTCGGTAAGCTCGTTCATCACGTTCATGCTGTGCTCCTTGCTGTGCTATCGCCCGCTGGTTGCGCAGATGCGCAGGTGTGGCACGCCGCACAAGGCGACGTGCCACGGGCAAAACATCGCCTCGAGGCGATGAGCTGCGGACTCGCG
>NZ_JBPGXO010000109.1:0-212 GCF_056755555.1 Luteibacter sp. SVR4-7G
CCCCCCCCCCCCCCCCCCCCCCCCCCCCCCCCCCCCCCCCCCCCGCTTTTTTTTTTAGATGTGTATAAGAGACAGCACGAGGGAGGTTTGTTCCGGCAAAGGGGTGACGTGCCTTTCGTCGCCTTATTCCATGGGTAATGGGGCCGCCATCAAGCGCGGCGCGCGCGCGGCCACAGGCGACATCCTCGTATTCCTGTCTCTTATACACATCT
>NZ_JBPGXO010000110.1:0-283 GCF_056755555.1 Luteibacter sp. SVR4-7G
GACGACCGGGGAGGTCGATGAGTTGAAGGGCAAGGAGGTGGCTGACGTGCTTACGGTGATCGATGCGTTGATGAGGCATGGGCTGGATTACGCCGTGCGGGCGCAGACGGAGTTGGTGAGGGAGCAGTTGCGGGCGGTGACCGGAGCGCTTGCGGGTGATTAGCGCGAAGCGGCGCTGGGGCCTTTTATTTGGAACCGCCCGATGAGGCTTCCTCGGGCTTGGTACGAGGGGTTGGAGGTGGTCGCGAAAGGCTGTCGCGCGCGAGGCGCGCTCCTACAACGT
>NZ_JBPGXO010000111.1:0-279 GCF_056755555.1 Luteibacter sp. SVR4-7G
AGTCCTCGTCCGGCCTACGCCTCCCTGCGGAATCGCTCCAAAAACGGCAGCCACCGGCTCCTCCCAACACTGCGGTCACATGCGGCAAAAGCCAAAGCAACGGCTCGTGCGCTTCGGCAGCCGCACGCTCCCGCACCGTGCGGATAGAACGCAGCCCCGTAGGAGCGCGCCCTGCGCGCGACATCTTCTCGCGACCACCTCCACGCACTGAGCGTTTTCGCAACCCTGCAGCAAGAGTCACTAGGCTCCCGCCTCCGCGGGAGCGACGGGTAGGAAGGG
>NZ_JBPGXO010000112.1:0-272 GCF_056755555.1 Luteibacter sp. SVR4-7G
AACCGGTGAAGGTGCCGCCGGTGGGGAACCGGCGGGCGAGCGAGTGATTTACCATGGCTGCAGCCTCATCAACTGTTCTGTAGTTGGTCAGGTCAGCGGGTCCTGGGTGGTGCAAACACTCAGGGCCCGCGCTCTCACCGCTTCGATGCGATGGTTGCCTGCGACGCTTCTTCAACCGACGGCGCAGGCAACGGGCCGAACATAGCAAGTCGGTTTGGGCTTGTCTGTACGACGGAACTCAAATGACACGCGCATGCACGCACGCGCTGCGC
>NZ_JBPGXO010000113.1:0-270 GCF_056755555.1 Luteibacter sp. SVR4-7G
GCGCGCGACATCGCCGCTTCCGACGCCAGCATCGCCACGGTCCACTCGCGTGCCGGATCGCGCAGCATCGCGAGCACCGCATTGGCGAGCCGCGGATCGCCCATCAACGAGAGCAGCGATGGCGGCAAGCTGTCCTGGCGGAGATGGGCACGCAGGGCAAAGACGAACAAGGCGCGCGTCAACGCCGTCACCACCGACAGGGCCCCGGGCTCGAGTCGCGTTACTTCGTCGCGAAAGATGCCGACGATGGCTTCCAACGCGCCCATGCCG
>NZ_JBPGXO010000114.1:0-263 GCF_056755555.1 Luteibacter sp. SVR4-7G
CCCGCCGGTTCCCCACCGGCGGCACCTTCACCGGTTACCGGGCCTTCTACCGCCCTCGTAGATCCGGTTGACGAACCGGCGGCCCCGCCGGTCCTAAGACGTTTCTCACATTTTGCCTGCCGTGCGACCCGGCGCGTTCGCGCGCGCGGTGGAAGGGACCGATGAGGCACCGACCCACTTCGACAACCTAACCGTCCGGCGCCCGGTCACGGGCTGCCGGTGATCCCGCGAGTCCGCAGCTCATCGCCTCGAGGCGATGTTTT
>NZ_JBPGXO010000115.1:0-258 GCF_056755555.1 Luteibacter sp. SVR4-7G
GCCTTCGTCGGCAGCGTCAGATGTGTATAAGAGACAGGCGTCCAGTTCGTGCGCGCCCGCGTGGAAGCGCTCGATGGACACGACGGACATTTCCATGCCACCGGCGAAGGCATGACGTGGCATGCGCGCAACGTGTTGCTGGCCACGGGCGCTGTCTCTTATACACATCTCCGAGCCCACGAGACGGACTCCGATCGCGTATGGCGGCGTCTGCTGGAAAAAAAAAGGGGGGGGGGGGGGGGGGGGGGGGGGGGGGGG
>NZ_JBPGXO010000116.1:0-251 GCF_056755555.1 Luteibacter sp. SVR4-7G
CCTTCGTCGGCAGCGTCAGATGTGTATAAGAGACAGCTCCTACAGCGGGTACAATGGCCGGATGTCGCTCATCCAACTCCTTAACGTCGACTACAGCGTCGGCGGCCCGCTCCTGCTCGAACAGGTCGATCTTTCCCTCGATACCGGCTGTCTCTTATACACATCTCCGAGCCCACGAGACGGACTCCTAGCGCGTTTGCCGGGTTCTGCTTGTAAAAAAAAGTGGGGGGGGGGGGGGGGGGGGGGGGGGG
>NZ_JBPGXO010000117.1:0-255 GCF_056755555.1 Luteibacter sp. SVR4-7G
CTCCGTGGGGTTTGGGGTTGGGGGGGGGGGGGGGGGGGCGCAAAGAGGGGGGGCCCCCCCCGCCCGGCGGGTGGACGGCGGGGGGTAATTTTAATTACCGCGGCGGCCCGCCCGGGGGGGGCCCCCCGGCCCCCCCCCCCCCCCCAAAACCCCCCCGCGCGCCCCCGCGGCGGGGGGGGGGCCCCCCGGGCCCGCGCCCCCCCCCCCCCCCCCCCCCACACCGCCCCCCCCCCCCCCCCCCCCGGCCCCGCGCGC
>NZ_JBPGXO010000118.1:0-252 GCF_056755555.1 Luteibacter sp. SVR4-7G
CTATGTCGGCGCGCGCCTCGAACCAATGTGCGGCGCGGTTCAGGGAGCGGTTGCCATCGACACCCCTGCGGCTGGCCGTTCTTTTGAGAAACTCGTTGAAGACCGGGTGGAACCGCATCCAGTTGCCGGGTCCGGCAAGCAAGGTCACCGGAAGGGCGTACTCGTTCAGTCGCTCGATCAAGCCCGCGTGCAGGTCACTTTCCAGCACCGCCTCGAGAAGCGGCTGATTGAAAGCCGGCAAGGCCGCGGTCT
>NZ_JBPGXO010000119.1:0-250 GCF_056755555.1 Luteibacter sp. SVR4-7G
GCTGGAGCTCGACACGCGCGATTTAGACCTGCGCATGGGACAGGCGCCCGCCGCAAAAGCGCGGGCAAAGAGCCCGCAGGCGGCCGCCCAAGCGCAGATAGCCGAAGCGCCCGCCGCGCTCGTGGCGGCGGGCGCCGCCCCCCGCCGCTAAAATAAACGTGACAAACTTCCCCCGGTTCCACCGCAACCCAAGTTTTAACTCCAGACCAACAACGGTTAGGGCGACAACTTCTACCGCCAGCACGAGGCC
>NZ_JBPGXO010000120.1:0-248 GCF_056755555.1 Luteibacter sp. SVR4-7G
GGCCTATAGCTCAATGGTTAGAGCAGAGGACTCATAATCCTTTGGTTCCAGGTTCGAGTCCTGGTGGGCCCACCAATGGAAATCGGCGGGTTACGATTCGACACTTGCGGCGAAGTGTCGTTCTCGAACCTCATGGCCCCCGAGAAGCGTATATGGGACAGTCGTGGTGCTGATCAGGACTGCGCGCGAATAGTCAACTAATCACGAACATGCCGAGTAGGCGACATCGTTTCCTTGGGCGGAAAGCT
>NZ_JBPGXO010000121.1:0-247 GCF_056755555.1 Luteibacter sp. SVR4-7G
TCCGCCATTCGTGCGCCGTGCCCGACAGGGTGCAGCCGTTGTCGGTGGCGTCGATCGCATAACGCATGGTGAAGACCCTGCCGAACGCGGTGGATCCGAGCAACGCGATGTCCTGGAGCAGTTCGCTCAGTTCGTCCTCGTCGATCCGCGTGCGGATCGTGTCCTCCTCCAGTTGCACTCTCATGCGTTCGCCTCGCGCCATTCATCGGGGGTATTGCAGTTGACCAGCAGCCGTGTGTCCAGACCG
>NZ_JBPGXO010000122.1:0-245 GCF_056755555.1 Luteibacter sp. SVR4-7G
CACGGCGCGCCACCCCGGCAGCCACATATTCAGTCCGGACGACGTTAACTGTCCGGTCCTCTCTGGATTCCCAAGCCTGCCAACAAGGTGTTTCGTTCTTGATCCCAATCGAGCAGGGTCTCTTCTCGCCCGGTACCCTCCAGGATTACTGCGATTGTGTTTGCGCTTCTTCCTATGTGAAGTTGTTCTGTTACAGCTGTAAGGCTCCGGATGCGACGTTGAGTAGCTGGCTCGCAATCAATACC
>NZ_JBPGXO010000123.1:0-242 GCF_056755555.1 Luteibacter sp. SVR4-7G
CCGCGGGGCGGGGGGGGGGGCGCCCGGGGGGGGGGGGGGGGGGGGGGGGGTGGGGGGGGGGGGGGGGGCGGGGGGGGCGGGGGGGGGGGGGGGGGGGGGGGGCGGGCCGGGGGGGGGGGGGGGGGGGGGGCGGGGGGGGGGGGGGGGGGGGGGGGGGGGGGGGGGCGGGCGGGGGGGGGCGGGGGCGGGGGGGGGGGGGGGCGGGGGGCGGGCGCCGCCGCGGGCGGGGGGGGGGGGGGGGG
>NZ_JBPGXO010000124.1:0-238 GCF_056755555.1 Luteibacter sp. SVR4-7G
GGACCCAGGGGATAGCCGAGCCTTCCATTGACCCGCCGCGGCGGTACGAACGCCGGCGCGTCCGTCTCTGCGCTACCGGCGCGGGGCCGGCCAAAGACGCTGCCCACCGGAACGCTGTAGAGAAGCGTTCCGGCCCCCTGCTCGACACCTTCCTCCCTCGCTTCGGCCGTGCGGCCATCGATTCCCGGCTCGATTACGGTCGCGGTGGCGTCGACCGCGGGAATACCCAGGATCGTCA
>NZ_JBPGXO010000125.1:0-234 GCF_056755555.1 Luteibacter sp. SVR4-7G
GGCGGTTATTTGGAACGTTAGGGGTTTGGGTTTAGTTCTTTGGGCGGGTTTATTTAGGCTTGGGGCTCGGCAATTTGGGGCTTTTTTTTATTTTAGGGGGGGTTTTTTTTTTAACGTGGCCCGGTTTTGTTTTTTTATTTAATTGTTTGGGTTTTCTTTGTGTTTTTTGTACACCCCGGGTTTTTTGGGGGGCTTGTGTTTGTTTTTTTGTTTGGTGTGGGTATTGTTTACCAC
>NZ_JBPGXO010000126.1:0-232 GCF_056755555.1 Luteibacter sp. SVR4-7G
GATGAGTTGAAGGGCAAGGAGGTGGCTGATGTCCTGACGGTGATCGATGCGTTGATGAGGCGTGGGCTGGATTACGCTGTGCGGGCGCAGACGGAGTTGGTGAGGGAGCAGTTGCGGGCGGTTACCGGGGTGCTTGCGGGTGATTAGCGCGAAGTGGCGCTGGGGCCTTTTATTTGGAGCCGCCCGATGTGGCTTCCTCGGGCTTGGTACGAGGGGTTGGAGGTGGTCGCGA
>NZ_JBPGXO010000127.1:0-231 GCF_056755555.1 Luteibacter sp. SVR4-7G
GATATCCCATGGTCCTTCGTAGTCAACTCTGTCGCGCAGGCTGTAAATAAAGTTCCCGAGCGCGCCACGCGTTACGTGTACGACTCAGCAGGTCGACAGGTATACGCAATCGATCCCGCGGGCGGTGTCAAGGCGACTACATAAGATGCGTCGGGCCTGGTCACGTCGACCACGGCATATGCCACGGCATATACCGGCAGCACGGCCAGCATGACCGACCTGCAAACCTGG
>NZ_JBPGXO010000128.1:0-230 GCF_056755555.1 Luteibacter sp. SVR4-7G
CGCCAGCAGGGTGGCGCCGGCCGCCAGCACGGCGCCGGCGCCGCCTTGAAAGTGCAGCCAGCGGCGCACCACCACCCCCAGCACCCAGCCCGCTGGCAGGACGAGGGCCGGCAGGGCGCGGCCGCACATCATCGACGGCAGCATCCCCACCGCGCCGACGGCGAGGCCGAACCTGGCGGCGCAGAGCACACCGCAGCGGAAGCCGGGGATCCGGCCACGCTCGGTCGGGG
>NZ_JBPGXO010000129.1:0-229 GCF_056755555.1 Luteibacter sp. SVR4-7G
CCTGGATTTCACTGCCCGGCGTGAACCTGTCTTCGAATCGGGGGATCAGTTGGTGCTTGTCGTACATGAGGGGCGACGCCGCTCCTGGCTGGAACACCATCGCCATGTTGCGCTCGGCACCGGTTTCGCCCTGGAAGTGCACGGCAATATTCAGGGTGATTCCTCGCTGCTGCGCGTAGCCGGCGAAGGCCGGGATGGCGGCGGTCGTGGCGAACGTGCCCTCGGGAAT
>NZ_JBPGXO010000130.1:0-229 GCF_056755555.1 Luteibacter sp. SVR4-7G
GGGGTTTGGGGCGGCTGGGGGGGGTTGTGCGTTGTGTCCTTTGGGGGGGTCTGGCAACCCCCCAACGGATTTCTGTCGGGGGCGGGGGTGGGGCGCGGTGAACCACGTTGCCGGCGGGCTTTGGGCCCTGGTGCGAGGTTTTTTGGTTTTTGGCGTGTATGGTTAATTTATTGGGGGTGGGGGTCGCATGGGGGCCGAGGCGGTCCAGTTTGGTGTAGGGGGTCGGCAC
>NZ_JBPGXO010000131.1:0-222 GCF_056755555.1 Luteibacter sp. SVR4-7G
CTTGGTACGAGGGGTTGGAGGTGGTCGCGAAAGGCTGTCGCGCGCGAGGCGCGCTCCTACAACGTCCCTCGCATTTTTCGTGAGCTGCGGGGAATGTGCGGCCCGCAAGCGGGCGTGCTGTTGCTCTGACTTTTGCCGCATGCGTCCGCGGTGTTGGGAGGAGCCGGTGGCTGCCGTTTTTGGAGCGATTCCGCAGGGAGGCGTAGGCCGGACGAGGACTTA
>NZ_JBPGXO010000132.1:0-207 GCF_056755555.1 Luteibacter sp. SVR4-7G
CTGCGGAATCGCTCCAAAAACGGCAGCCACCGGCTCCTCCCAACACTGCGGTCGCATGCGGCAAAAGCCAGAGCAACGGCACGCCCGCTTCGTGCCGCGCATTCCCGGCCGCCCCGGAAAATGCGCGCACGTTGTAGGAGCGCGCCTTGCGCGCGACAGCCTTTCGCGACCACGTCCCATCCCTCATATCAAGCCCGATAGGAGGTC
>NZ_JBPGXO010000133.1:0-203 GCF_056755555.1 Luteibacter sp. SVR4-7G
CGCGCGCGACAGCCTTTCGCGACCACCTCCAACCCCTCGTACCAAGCCCGAGGAAGCCACATCGGGCGGCTCCAAATAAAAGGCCCCAGCGCCGCTTCGCGCTAATCACCCGCAAGCACCCCGGTCACCGCCCGCAACTGCTCCCTCACCAACTCCGTCTGCGCCCGCACGGCGTAATCCAGCCCCCGCCTCATCAACGCATC